>DASYEM010000087.1:0-42779 GCA_036499025.1 Parvibaculum sp.
GAACCCGATATGGGCTGGCGCGCCTGCTTCCTCATCGGCGCTTTGCTCGGCCTGCCGATCCTCGTCTCGCGCATCTTCATTCCCGAAAGCCCGCGCTGGCTCGTCACACATGGCCGCGCCGAAGAGGCAGACGCGGTTGTCGCTGAAATCGAAGGACGCTTTCTCGCGCATGGTCATGTCTTTCCGCCGGAAGACCTCGCCACCATGCGTTTCTCCGCTCATCGCCGCACCAGCTTCCGCGATGTCTTCAACACCCTCTTCCGCCTGCACCGCTCGCGCGCGCTGGTCGGCCTCAGCCTGATGACGGCGCAGGCCTTCTTCTACAACGCAATCTTCTTCACCTATGCGCTGGTGCTGACCGATTTCTATGCCGTCCCGGCTTCCCATGTCGGCTGGTATATCCTGCCCTTTGCCGCCGGGAATTTCCTCGGACCTCTCTTGCTCGGGCGGCTCTTCGACACGGTGGGGCGACGCAAGATGATCGCGCTGACCTATGCGGCTTCGGGCATCTTGCTCTCATTGAGCGGTTGGGCTTTCGCCCAAGGGCTTCTCACCGCGACGACGCAGACGGCGGCGTGGATGGTGATTTTCTTCTTCGCCTCGGCGGCGGCGAGTTCGGCTTATCTGACGGTGAGCGAGACCTTCCCGCTCGAAATGCGCGCATTGGCGATTGCGATTTTCTATGCGGTCGGCACCGGCCTGGGCGGCGTCGCGGGCCCCGCACTTTTCGGCGCGCTGATCGAGACGGGTTCACGTGGGAACGTCTTTGCGGGCTATCTGCTGGGTTCGGGCCTGATGATCGGCGCCGCCATCGTCGCCGCGATCTGGGGCTTCGCCGCCGAACGAAAATCGCTTGAAACCGTCGCGCGGCCCCTCACCTTCGTCGATTGATTATTCGTAGCGCAACGCCTCGATGGGATCGAGGCGCGCGGCGCGCCGCGCCGGGAAGAAGCCGAAGACGAGGCCGATGGCGCCCGAGAAGACAAAGGCGATAAAGACGATCAACGGATTGAAGACGAAAGGCACGCCAAGTTTCGGCGCCGCCACCGCCGAAATGCCGAGCCCCAATGAAATCCCGATAATGCCGCCAAGCAGCGACAGCGCCGCCGCCTCGACAAGAAACTGCGTCAGCACCTCGCGCTCCAACGCGCCGATGGCGAGACGAATGCCGATCTCGCGCGTTCGCTCCGTCACAGAGACCAGCATGATATTCATGATGCCGATGCCGCCGACGATCAGGCTGATCGCGGCGATGGCGCCAAGCAGCGCCGTCAGAATGACGGTGGTGCCCTCGACGAGTTTGGCGATTTCGCGCATGTCCTGTACGCGGAAATCGTCGGACTGCCCGTCGGGAATGTGACGCCGCTGGCGCATCAGCGTCGTGATATTGTGCTGAACGGCCGTCGTTCCCTGATCGCTATGCGCCGACACATAAATGACCGAGACGTCTTCGTTGCCGGCAATGCGCCTCTGGAATGCATCGAGCGGCACGACGACGAGATTGTCCTGATCGCTGCCGAAACTCGATTGCCCCTTGGAAGCCAGCACGCCGATGACGGGGCAGGTCGCGCGACCGAGGCGGATCGATGTGCCGACCGGGTCCTGCGTGCCGAACAACTCGCGCGCCACCGTTGCGCCGATGACGCAGACCATGCGGCCCGCCCGCTCCTCGCCCTCGTCAAAAGCACGGCCACGCTCGACGGTCCATTCGCGCGCCGTGAAATAGGCCGTGGTCACGCCGTTGACGCTGGTTTGCCAATTGGCGTTGCCATAGACCGCAAGCTCGGTCTTGGCGGCGCTCGGCGCGACCGCGTCGATGCCGGAAACGCTGCGCTCGATCGCCAGCGCATCGGCAAGCTTGAACATCGTGCCGCCGATGGAGCCCGGCCCGCGCTGCTCGGCGCCCGGAATGACGATCAGCAGATTGCGCCCGAGACTTGCAATGTCCTTCGTGACTTTCTCCTGGGCACCGCCGCCCAGTGTCACCATGGCGATGACGGCGGCGACGCCGATAACGATGCCGAGCGTCGTCAGGCCCGAGCGCAGGACATTGCGGCGGATTTCGCGGATGGCGAGAAGAAACGTTTCAAGAAACATCAGGCCCCTCCCGGTCCGGCGTGAACGTCGTCGGCTTCGATATGCCCGTCAAGGAAACGCACCGAGCGGCGCGCATAGGCCGCCATGTCCGGCTCGTGCGTGACAAGCGCCACGGTGATGCCGCGATCGCGATTGAGCGAGACGAGAAGCTCCATGATCTCGCGCGAGCGCTGCGAGTCGAGATTGCCGGTCGGCTCGTCGGCAAGAAGGAGCGCCGGGTCGGTGACGATGGCGCGCGCGATGGCGACACGCTGTTGCTGACCGCCTGAAAGCTCCGACGCCGTATGCCGCTCGCGATTGCCGAGGCCGACCGCATCGAGCGCCTTGCGCACAAGCGGCGCGCGCGCTGATTTTGTCACGCCGCGATAGATGAGCGGCAATTCGACATTTTCGAACGCCGTCGTGCGCTTCAGGAGATTGAAGCCCTGAAAGACGAAACCGAGATAATTCCGCCGCAACAGCGCCCGCTGATCGCGCGTCAAGGCGCCGACATCGACGCCGCGAAAATAGTAATGACCGGCGCTCGGCGTATCGAGACAGCCGAGAATGTTCATCGTCGTCGATTTTCCAGAGCCGCTCGGCCCCATGACGGCGACAAATTCGCCGTCGTCGATATCGAGATCGATACCGTCCAGCGCGCGCACCTCGGCTTCCCCTTCGCCGTAAATCTTCGAGACGGCGCGAAGCGAGATAAGCGCGGAGAGAGCGGCCTGGGTCACGGCTTCTTCATTGCTCCCGCGAGATCGACAAGAAGCACCGTGCCGGGCGCAACATCGCCCGCGAGAATTTCGGTGTGCTGTCCGTCGGTAAGACCGGCGCGCACCGAAATCGGCTTCGGCGTCTTGCCGTCGAGGATCCAGACGGTCTTCTCGATATTGCCTGCTTTGCCTGCGGTTGCCGCCGGCGCTTTCTCGCCGGGCGGCGTGAAACGCAATGCGCCGTTGGGCGCGAGCAACGCATCGGGCTTTGTCGCCGTGACGATATCCGCCGTCGCCGTCATGCCGGGACGTAGCGCCAGATCCGTGTTATCGACGGTCAGGATCGCCGTGTAGCTGACGACGCCGTTTTTCGTCTGCGAAGCAAAGCGCACGCTTTCGATATGGGCCTCAAAACGGCGGTTCGGATAGGCGTCGACAGTGAAGGTCGCGTCCTGTCCGACCTTGACCTCGCCGACATCGGCTTCATCGACATCGACCTGAAGCTGCATGCGGCGCAGGTCTTCGGCGAGCGTGAAAAGTTTCGGCGTCTGAAAGGTCGCGGCGACCGTCTGGCCTGCATCGACATCGCGCGAAATGACGACACCGTCGATGGGCGAGATGATGTCAGCCTTACCGAGCGTCGTCCGGTCGGAAGAAAGCTCGGCCTCGGCAACGGTGACGCGCGCCTTGGCGCTGGCGAGATCGGCGGCGGCACGCTGCGCTGTCGCCACGGCGACTTCGAGCGTTTCGCGCGAAATGTAACCCGTCGGCGCAAGCTCGCGGGCACGCTTGGCCTTGGAGGCCGTTTCGCGCACCGTCGCCTCGCTGGTGAGCACGGCGGCGCGCGCGGCGGCGAGATTGGCCTCGGCCTTGGCGACATTGGCTAAAAGCTGGGTTTTGTCGATGCGGGCGAGAAGCTGGCCCTTCTTCACCTCGTCATTGTAATCGACGTTGACGCTGTCGAGGCGGCCGGAAATCTCGCTGCCGACATCGACGGTCGTGACGGGTTCGAGCGAGCCCGTGGCGCTGACGGCGACCGTCAGGCTGCCGCGCGACACCGTATCCGTGACGTAAGGCGACGGCGTTTTGCGCCCGAGCGACAGCGCTACGAGGATGACAAGCAGCAGAATGATCGCGCCGCCCGTCCAGACCAGCCAGCGCGGCAAGGCTCTGAACAAACCGGCCGGGAATCCGGCGCGGGGAGACTGCCCCTCGCTCAACCCCAGTTTCCGAGCCACGTCCTCCCGTGCCTCGCCTACGCGCTTGTCCATGATCGCCTCGTACCCAACCTGAAACCGCTTACCCCATACCCGAATATGCGGCCTATCGGTATAGGGCACATCGGAACGCCTCAACATATTGCATAATGACCGTTCCGCCACCGCGCGAGCTGTGACATGATCGCGCGACATGTGGGGCCTCCACCGCCGGACATGTGGAGGCACGGGGGCGAACTTGCAACGACATTCACATTGGCACTCGCAAACGACACCTGAATGCGCCGTATCCTGATCATCAAGCATGGCGCATTCGGCGACGTGATCCAGTCCGACGGTGCGCTGCACGACATCCGCGAAAATTTCCCGGATGACGAAATCATCGTGCTGACGACGCCTGCCTATCGCCGCATTTTCGAACGCTGCCCCTGGATCAACGGCGTGATGGTCGATCCGCGCGCGCCGCGTTGGCGCATCGACCGGATGTGGAAACTCGGCCAGCAGCTGAAGGCCGAAAAATTCGACATGGTCTATGATCTCCAGAATTCGCCGCGCACCGCATCCTACTTTCGCTGGTTCTTTCAGGGCACCAACTGGTCGGGCACCGCGCCGGGCGTCAGCCACCCGCATTCGGTGAAGAGGCCCAAGCGCATGCGCTCGCTCGACCGCATGGCGAGCCAGCTGAAAGATGCAGGCCTCACCATCCGCCACACGCGCCGCCCGAACGTCTCATGGCTTGCGAACGACGCGACGGAGATTCTGCGCGACGCGGGTGTGAAGAAACCCTTCATCGTGCTTATTCCGGGCTCATCGGCGCGGCATCCGCAAAAACGCTGGCCCTATTATGCCGAACTCGCCAGGCGCCTCGCCGATGACGGCTACCAGATCGTCACCGCGCCGGGGCCCGACGAGATCGAGCTTGCCGCGGATATTCCAGGCATTGCGCTCAAAGGCCCGCGCGGCTTCATCAACTGGTTCGAACTGGCCGGCGTGATGAAACAGGCCGCCTTCGTCATCGGCAACGACACAGGGCCGAGCCATCTCGCCGCCCATCTCGGCGTGCCGGGCATCGCGCTTTTCGGATCGCATACGACGGCCGAGCGCACCGGCATCGAACGCGAAAACTTCACCGCGATAGAGGTCGCGCATCTCTCGGCGCTGCCCGTCGAGCGCGTGCTCGACGAGGTTCATCTCCGCGTCGAACCTATTCAAATTCCGTATAAGACTTCTCTTCAATAATCGAGGAGCCGGTGAGAAGGTTGATGTCCTTCTTGAGCGCGGCGCGCTTGTCGTTCTGCTTGTAGACGGCGCGCGCGAGCTCGACGAATTTCTGACCGAAATCCTTGTCCGCTTCGCATTGGCGGATGTCGTCCTCGATCACCCAGAGCGTTTCGTTGACGGATTTAAGCCCCGCTTCGAGCTTCGCAAGCTCGGCGCTTGCCGGAATATGGGCGCGGCGCGCGGCGTCGAGCACGGCGAGTTCGTGGCGGACATTCCGCAGCTTGCCCTCATCGCTCATGCGCTCGGACTTGATGGCGAGAATGGTGATTTTATCGATCAGCTCGCCGGGTCCGACTTCGATCAGGATGGCTGCGTCTTGGGTCTTCGTCATTATGTCCTCTTCGGCCCTTTTCTGCATGCGCGGGCGACGCGCTTTTATAGCCAAGGCGGGCGGGACCGTGCCACACTGTTTTAGGGGAGATGATCCGAGTGGGTATATGTCGCTGATTTCGCGCCTTGTCGAGCGGGTCCGGGGCAGGCTGTCCGAGCCTGACCAGAGGCTTGCCGCGCGCGCCAAGGACCCTTGGCTCTTCGTGGAAATCGGCGGCTACGACCACCGCGCCCGCGACTGGTCGGTGGGCGGGGCCTGCATCGAGGGCTTTGCGGGCGAGGCCGCCATCGGCGATATCGTCTGCGGCTCGCTGCGCTGGCACAAACGCGCCGGGGGCCGCAATTTCACAGCCGAGATCATGCGCATCGAACCCGGCGGCGCCGTGGCGCTTCGATGGCTCGCCCTTCCCGACGCGATGCTGGCCGAGATGGAGCCCGACGAAGGCTGACGCTGCGGAATTTTCGCGGGTCTCGCGCGGGGCGTTTTCAACGGTTAGGCTTCTCCCAACGACATTTCAGAAAAATGCCAAAGGGAGAGACGCCATGGCCGACGCCGCCGCGACAAAATACGAAACCCTTCTCATCCGCAAGGAAGGCCCCGTCGACTGGGTAACGCTCAACCGCCCCGACGCGATGAACTCGATCAATCCTACGCTCACCGCCGAGATGCAGGATTATTTCGGCAAGCTCTACACCGACCAGAGCGTGCGCATCGTCGTGCTGAAGGGCGCGGGCCGCTGCTTCAGCGCCGGGCTCGACTTAAAGCACCGCGAAACCTCGAACGAGAACAGCTCGGGCGGCGTCGTCACCGGACTTCGCACCCAGCGCGCCATCAGCGAGATCGTGATGCGGATGCGCCGCTGCCCGCAGGCGATCATCAGCCTGGTGCATGGCCCGGCTTGCGGCGGCGGCTTCGCCTTCGCGCTCGCCTCCGACATCCGCATCGCCGGTGAAAGCGCGCGCATGAACGCCGCCTTCATCCGCATTGGGCTTTCGGCCTGCGACATCGGCGTCTCCTACTTTCTGCCGCGCCTCGTCGGCGTCTCGCTGGCCGCCGAGCTGATGATGACCGGGCGCTTCATCAATGCCGAACGCGCGCTGCGCACCGGCCTCGTCTCCGAAGTCGTGCCCGACGACAAGCTCGACGAGGCGGCCCGGCCCTTCATCGATGAAATGCTGGCGACCTCGCCCATCGGCCTCAGGCTCACCAAGGAATGCCTCAACATGTCGGTCGATGCCGGAAGCCTCGAAGCCGCCGTGGCGATGGAAGACCGCAACCAGATCCTTGCGAGCCAGACGAACGACTTCCGCGAAGGCATCGCGGCCTTCCTCCAGAAGCGCAAGCCGCAATTCACCAATAGCTGACGCGGCGAAACAAACCGGGCGCGCAAACAAAAGATGAAGAAGACGAGACCGCGCCGGTCTTAAAGCGTTAACCCTCACGGGTTAGTGTCCCTCTCGAATGGGACCTAACCCGTGAGTATGAGTAGCTTGATGTCCGATCTTTCGATTGCGCTGGCCGACGATCCAGCCGACGTCGCTTTTGAATTCGAAAGCAGCCGGACGCTTCTGCGCTACTGGCAGAGCCTGCGCGATGGCAAAGCCATCCCCCGCGCCGATGCCGTGAACCCCGCTTCGATGCGCGAGTTGCTCCCTGAAATCATTATCTATGACGTGCCCGACGCGGAAACGATCCGCTATCGCCTCGCCGGCACGCTGGCCGTGAAGCGCCTCGGCTTCGAGCCCAGGGGCCTCAACGCCATGGACTGGACGCCGCGCCATCTGAAGCCTTACGTCTCGCTCGCCTTCAGCACGGTGGCGACGATGCATGTCGGCGCGATGGCGCATTTCCGTCTCGTCTATGAAGGCGAGATGGCGGGCCGCGTCGAAATGCTGCTGCTCCCGCTGACGCCGCCCGATGGCCAGTGCCCGCGCATCATCAGCATCGCCAACCGCCATTCCTTCGGCTCCGGCATATCCGAGCCCTTCGGCGTGCTGCGCCCGACCGAAAACATAGATGACGCGACGATCTTCGACATCGGCTTCGGCATTCCCGAGATCGTGCGCCAGCTCACCGCATCGGCGGTCGCCGCCTGACAGGCGATCGGCTATCATCCGCTCCTGCACCGAGGGAGGGGATATGAGCGCGACCGGCCGACAGATTCCATTTCTCTCCTTCGTCTTCCCTCGACTTGATCGGGGGATCCATCTTTCCTTTGGAGAGCGGGAAAGAAGGTGGATGGCCCGGTCAAGCCGGGCCATGACGATCCTGTTTGTGGCGGCAATCACGATTGTCCTCGCCGCACCCGCCAACGCCGCGCCCATCGAGAAGACGCATTACGACGCGACCATGGCGGCGCTCTCCGATATCCAGACATTGATGCTCGACACCATCGACGCGATCCACAAGGGCGTCAGCCCCGAGGAAGCGCGAACGCGCCTGCCGCATTTGCAAGAGCGCCTGCAATGGATGCGCGACGTGAAAGTCGAAGCCGCCCGCGCCGACACCGCCGCGACGCTGCGCCAGATGAACGACGAGAACCGCCGCGCCCGCTGCATCGTCATGCGCTCAGGGCTTATGGACGAACGCTTTCAGGACATCCTGGTCGATGTGACGCTGAAAGCGCGCGGCGTGGCCGATGCCGAACTTCTGCCGCTGGAGCGAAAGCCGGTGGAGTATTTCAGCTTGCCGAGCAGCTGCTCACGCTGAGGTGAACGAAGACCCCTTCCTTTGTTCCCCTCCCCCCTTGAGGGGGAGGCGGGAACGCGGAACGCGTTCCGGGAGGGGGGTCCGCTTCGCAAGAATCTTTTCTTCTCAAGAGTACCCCCCACCCAACCCTCCCCCTCAAGGGGGGAGGGCTATGAAGGTCAAACACGAACAACCCGCAAGGCCCTTGCCTTCGGAGGTTTGCACTCGAAACAGGCGATCCCTTCAAAAGAAGGATGCGCGGAGCGGCGGCGACGCCGCGTATGTTTTATATTGCGGGTATTGCGTCCCTACCGACGCTCCGCGCGCAGCGATTTTTTACCACTCCAACCCTTCACCTGTGTACGCCGCTTTTATCGGCGGCGGCACCACCGGGTCATATTGCCCGGCCCCACTGGTGGCTTCCCGGGACGTGCGGCTGGTAACCCGCACGGCGCAGGACGCTGCATTGACCCTCTCCACGCATTCGGCCAGTCCGGACGCGCCCTTCGCGGAGCGAGACAGGAGGAATATGGGGTGTGCGGAGGGAGGGGGGATAAGAATTCGAAGATTTTCTTCTATGGCTTTTTTCTTCCGTCATGGTCCGGCTTGACCGGGCCATCTACGTCTTTACTGTCCAATAACATATATGTTATATACGTACAATGTTATGGACGATCAAATTCGCAGGCAAGCGGGTCGAGAAGGAATTCGCGAAGCTGAAGCCGAGCCTCCAAGGTGCGCTCGTCGAATTGTTGGATACGGTTCAGCAATTTGGACCGCAACGGCTTGAAGCGGATGAGCGCAAGCATATTCGCGGAAAGATATGGGAGTTCCGCGTTTCCGGCCCGGACGGGATCGCCCGCGCGCTGCATGCAAGCCTCTCAGGCGAAATGTTGCTGGTGCTGCATATCTTCGAGAAGAAAACTCAGAAGACGCCAGACGACGCGATCAGATTGGCCGAGAAAAGATTGAAGGAGTATGAGTGATGACGAAGCGCAAGGACATGATCGACTTCAAGGATGTGAAGGCGCGGGCGATGAAAAAGCCCGAAGTTCACGCGGGCTTCGTACGGGCGCGCGCCATGCGTATCGCGGCCGAGGCGGTGCAGCAGGTGCGCGCGAAGAAGAAACTCAGCCAGTCCGAAGTCGCCGCCGCCATGGGCAAACCCCAATCCCTCGTCGCCCGCATCGAAAGCGCGCGGGCGAATACGACTGTCGAAACGCTTTATGAGATCGCCGAAGCGACGGGGACGAAGCTCGTCATCAAATTCGCGAGGGAGACGGGCCGCTGAAGTCCCTCTCCACGCATTCCGCCAGTGCGGACGCGTCCTTCGCGGAGCGAGACAGAGGAATATGGGGTGCGCGGAGGGAGGGGATAAGAACTCGAAGATTTTCTTCTACGGCTTTTTTCTTCCGTCATGGCCCGGCTTGACCGGGCCATCCACGTCTTCATTGTAAAGGAGATGGACGGGAATGAACTTTTCAAGACAGATTTGAGGTGGCAATTCGACAATGCGGTGCACGAAATTTTATCAACGTGCAGTCAAAGGGGTTGGCTATAAGCCGTCTATCTGTCTCCAGATACTCTCAATACGGGATTGCATGAGTAAACAAGCCTTGGTTGGTCATCTCGCGATTTTGGAAACAGTGCAGGAAGATGTGGATGACCCGATCAAGTCGGGCCATGACGGGTGGAGAGAGCGAGCAAATCGCACAGACCTCTCCCCTTGCCTTCCCCTACGCCCTATGGCACTTTTCGCCCCCTACTGACATTCCTGAAAGCCATCTGGAGCGCGCGCCATGCCGAGCTACAAAGCCCCGGTCGAGGATTTTCTGTTTCTGTTTCATGAGCTTCTCGGCATCGAGAAGCGGACCGATTTGCCGGGCTTTGCGGAGCTGACGCCGGATATGACGAGCGCGATCCTTGAGGGTGGCGCGAAGTTTTGCGAGGAGGTTTTGCAGCCTCTGAACCAGTCGGGCGACGAGGAAGGCTGCCATCTCGAAAACGGCGTCGTGCGCGTGCCCAAAGGTTTCAAGGAAGCCTTCAAGGCCTATGCCGACGGCGGCTGGAACAAGCTTGGCGTGGCCGAGGAACTCGGCGGCGCGAACCTGCCATCCGTCATCACTTTCGCTTTCTCTGAAATGGGTTCTTCGGCCAATCAGGCTTTCGCGATGTATCCGGGCCTCAGCGGCGCGGCGCTCGGCGCGCTCTGGGCGACGGGCGAGGACTGGATGCGCGAGCACGTGGCGACGCGCATGGCCAACGGCGACTGGACCGGCACCATGTGCCTGACCGAGCCGCATTGCGGCACCGACCTGAAGCTGATGAAGACGCGCGCGACGCAGCAGGCCGATGGCTCCTATCGTCTGTCGGGCACGAAGGTCTTCATCTCGGGCGGCGACCACGACATGACCGACAACATCATTCACATGGTGATCGCAAAACTGCCGAACGAAGACGGAAAATATGTCGACGATCTGTCCACGGTCAATTTCTTCATGGTGCCGAAGATGCTGGTCGATGAGAAGACCGGCGAGATCACCGGGCCGAACGGCGTGTCGACCGGCGGCGTCGAAAAGAAAATGGGCATCAAGGGCAACGCGACCTGCGTGCTGAACTTCGACAATGCGGTGGCCTATCACCTGAAAGGCCGCGCGCCCGAGAAGAAGGCCGAGGACGGCAAGGTTGTGAAGTCGAAATCGGCGGGCATGGCCGGCATGTTCGGCATGATGAACGGCGCGCGCATGGGCGTCGGCATTCAGGGCATCGCGGCGGGCGAAGTCGCCTATCAGAACGGCGTCGCCTATGCGACCGAACGCCTTGCGGGCCGCTCGCTGACCGGCCCGAAAAACCCGGACGGCCCGGCCGATCCGATCATCGTCTTCCCCGATGTGCGGCGGCTGCTCATCGCCTCGCGCTCCTTCGTCGAAGGCGCCCGCGCGCTGGCCATGTATGTCTCCTTCCTCTTCTCGGTTTCGCGTTCGAGCGCCGACGCGAAGGAACGCGAAGAGGCCGAAGACCTGAGCCAGCTCTTCACGCCGGTCATCAAGGCCTATTTCACCGACAAGGGCTTTGAAGCGGCCAACGCTTCGATGCAGGTCTTCGGCGGCCACGGCTATATCCGCGACAACGGCATGGAACAGTTCGTGCGCGATGCGCGCATCAACCAGGTCTATGAAGGCGCGAATGGCATTCAGGCGCTCGACCTCGTGGCGCGCAAGATGACGTCAAAGGGCGGCCGCGCCACCCTTACATTCTTTGCCAAGCTCGAAGCCTTCATCAAGGAAAACGAGGGCGACGCCGAGATGGCTCCCTTCGTCGGGCCGCTGAAGACGGGCTATGCGCGCCTCGGCGAAGCGGCGGGCTGGCTGATGCAGAACGCGCCGAAGAATTACGACAATGCGGGCGCAGCCTCCTACGACATCCTCAACATCTTCGGCACCGTGACGCTCGCCTGGATGTGGGCGCAGATGGCCAAGGTCTCGCTCGCCAAGCTCAAGGCCGGCACCGGCAACCCGGAATTCTACAAGCGCAAGCTGACGCTCGCCAGATATTGGGCCGAGCGCGAAGTGCCGCTGACGGCGGGCTGGCTCGAACGCGCCAAGGCGGGCTCAGACGGGCTAATGGAACTCGACGTCGCGAATTTCTGAAGCGGCTTCAAATGAGACAAAGGGCGTCCCTCGCGGGGCGCCCTTTTTGTTTGATCTATCCTCCGCCATGCGTTCGCGGCAGAATGGCGCTTCATTTCAGAGGCCGCACCAGTGACCGCTCTTCCGCTTCCGCCACCGCATGAAGGCGCCGCCCTTCTCGCGCCCATCATCTTTCTGGGCGCCGCGGTCATTGCCGTGCCGATTTTCCGCAAGCTGAAGCTCGGCTCGGTGGTCGGCTATCTGGCGGCGGGCATCGTCATCGGCCCGACGGGCCTCGGGCTTTTCAGCGACGCGAATGCCGTGTTGACGCTGGCCGAACTCGGCATCGTGATGCTGCTTTTCATCATCGGGCTGGAACTGAAGCCCTCGCGCCTCTGGTCGATGCGGCAGGATATTTTCGGCTTCGGCCTCGCCCAGATCATCCTTTGCGGCGCGGTGCTGGGCGGCATCGTCTTTTTCGCGGGCGTCAGCTGGCGCACCGCCATCGTCGCGGGCGCGGGCCTTGCGCTGTCTTCCACCGCCTTCGCCGTGCCGTTGATGGAGGAACGCAGCGAGCTGACGCAGCCCTATGGCCAGCGCGCCTTCGCGATTCTGCTGATGCAGGATCTCGCCATCGTGCCGCTTCTGGCGCTTGTCGCCCTGCTCGCACCCGGCGAACATGCGCCGACCGGCGGCTGGACGCAGACGCTCGGCATTCTCGCCGCCGTCGCCGCCGTGGTCCTCTCGGCGCGCTTCCTGCTCAATCCGCTCTTTCGCATTCTCGCCAATGCGCAAGCCCATGAAATCATGACGGCGGCGGCGCTGCTCGTCGTACTGGGCGCGGCCTTCATCATGCAGGCTGCCGGGCTTTCGATGGCGATGGGCGCTTTTCTCGCCGGTGTCCTGCTCGCGGAATCGAGCTTCCGCCATGAACTCGAAGCCGACATCGAACCCTTTCGCGGGCTGCTGCTCGGCCTTTTCTTCATCGCCATCGGCATGGGCATCGACCTCAAGCTCGTGGTCGCCAACGCGCCGCTGATCGCCTGCGCCGTCCTCATCCTGATGACGGTAAAGAGCGCCATCATCTATGGCATCTCGCGCATGTCGGGCTCGGCCCATGCCGATGCGGTCAGGATCGCCGGCGTGCTGGCGCAAGGCGGCGAATTCGCCTTCGTGCTTTTCGGCGCGGCGGCGACGGCGGGCATCATGTCGCCGCTGAATTCAAACCTGCTGATCGCCACCGTCACCGTGTCGCTGGCGCTGACGCCGCTCGCTTTCGCCATCGCCAATCGCCTCGCCGAACGCAAGACGACGGCCGAGATCATGGAAATGGATTTCTCCGACGCCAAGGGCAAGGTCGTCATCATCGGCTTTGGACGCTTCGGGCAGGTCGTCGCGCAATTCCTGCTGTCGCAAGGCATCGAAGTGACGGCCATCGAACATGACGTCGAGCAGATCCGCGCCGCCTCGCGTTTCGGCTTTCGCGTCTATTACGGTGACGGCACGCGGCTCGACGTGCTGCGCGCGGCGGGCGCCGCCGACGCCTCGCTGATCGCGCTTTGCGTCGTCAAGAAGGACGTTTCGGCCAAGATCGTCGATCTCTCGCAGGCGCATTTCCCAATGGCGAAACTTTACGTGCGCTCCTATGACCGGCGGCAATCGCTGGAGCTGCTGCGCAAGAACGTCGACTTCCAGATCCGCGAAACCTATGAGAGCGCCGTCGCTTTCGGCGTCGCCGCGCTCGAAGCGCTGGGCTTCACGGCCGATCAGGCCAACGAGGTTGAAGAAGACATTCGCCGCCGCGATGCCGAGCGCATGGCCTTGCAGCTGGCCGAGGGCGAGATCACGGTCGGCAACAACAATATGTTCACGCAAGCCGTCAATCCCGAACCTCTGGTCAGGCCCAAGCACATCGCCAAGGCGCTCAATCAGGAAGCCCGGGAAGCGACCAAAACCGAAGCGTCCGAGGACGCCGATGCACAGGTTTGAGCCTTGTCCGGGGCCCCGCCTCCCGTGTTAGGGTCTGCCCAAACGAACACGGGGAAACGCACATGAAAAATCTCTTCGACGTCAGCGGCAAGGTCGCGCTCGTCACCGGCGGCTCGCGCGGCATCGGCGAAATGATCGCCACGGGCTTCGTGGAAGCGGGCGTGAAAGTCTATATCTCGGCGCGCAAGACGCAGGTCTGCAACGAACTTGCCGAAGAACTGTCGAAGAAGGGCACCTGCATCTCGCTGCCTTTCGATCTTGGCACGATGGAAGGCGTCGAGGGCCTCGCCAAGGAACTCGCCAAACGCGAAGAGAAGCTCGACATCCTCGTCAATAATGCGGGCGCCGCCTGGGGCGAACCCATCGACGAGTATTCGGAGAGCGGCTGGGACAAGGTGATGAACATCAACCTGAAGGGTCCCTTCTTCGTCACGCAGAAGCTGCTGCCGCTGCTGCGCAAGGCGGCGACCTATGAAGACCCGTCGCGCGTTATCAACATTGCCTCCATCAACGGCATCGTCCCGCCCGAGCTTGAGACCTATGCCTATTCCTCGTCCAAGGCCGGCTGCATCATGCTGACGCGCCATCTCGCGGGCCGTCTCGCAAAGGACAATATTCTGGTCAACGCCATCGCGCCCGGCCCCTTCCCGAGCCAGATGATGAAGGCGACGCTCGAAACCTTCGGCGACATGATCAAGGAGGGCAATCCGCGCAAACGCATCGGCACGCCGGAGGACATTGCAGGCGTCGCGATTTTCCTCTCCTCGCGCGCATCGGCCTATACGACCGGCGCAACCATTCCCTGCGATGGCGGCGCGGCGGAAGTCTGAGCCGTCATCGAACCGACGCGAAGCTCCGCCATATTCAGGCGGTCATCGACGGAGAGACATCATGAAAAGATCGAGCCTCGCCTTGTTCCTCGTCGCCCTCGTCATCGCCCCCGCCGCGCAGGCGAAGGACGACAAGGACGACAGCAAGATCACGCTCGATCTGGTGAAAGTGCTACCCTGCCCGCCGCAAAGCCAGATGGCGGCGACGGCGGGCATCGCCTGCGCGCAGGCACCCGAGCTCCAGAAACGCGATTATCAGGGCGTGCTCGACGCGCAGAAGAACGCCAGCGCCGACGACAAGGTTCTGGCGATTGCCGACGGGGCAAGGCCGAGCGTTGCCCAGTTCGGTCGCCCGCTCTGGCAGTCCATCGCCACGCCCTCTTGCAAGATCGCGCCCGAAGTTTTCGCCGCGAAGGACGACCAGGAACTGGCAAAGACCCTGCCCGCGACGATTGAACTCTTTGGCGCGATGACGAGCCTGAGCAAGAAGGCGAGCGGCGACGCCAAGAAGGCCTATGGCCGCACGCGTCCTTTCGCGGCGAAGGTCGATGGCTTGCCGCAAATCGTGCCGCTGCTGCCGGTCGACAATCTGAAGAACAGTCCTTCCTATCCGAGCGGCCATACCGCTTTCGCGTATGAAACCGCCCTCGTGCTCGCGAGCCTCGTGCCCGAAGAGCAAGACGCGATCTATGCCCGCGCCGCGCAATACGGTCACAATCGCCTCGTCGTCGGCGTGCATTTTCCCAGCGACGTCGAGCAGGGCAAGGTTAGCGGCGCGCTGATCGCCGCCGCCTATATGCAACAGGATGATTTCCGCACGAAGCTCGAAAAGGCTCGCCCTGAAATTCGCAAGGCGCTGTGCCGGTAGACAGTGATTGCCGGTCATTGCGAGGAGCGGAACGACGCGGCAATCCAGTCTTTGCGGCTCTGCTTCGCTACGCTCGCAATGACGAAGTCTTCCTCGCTAACTGAACAAACGCGCCAGCAGGGTTTTGAACCAGAGTCTCACGCGCGCGAGAAACGCAGCGCGTTGAACGTCCGCGACGGCGACGGTCTGAGCTGGTTCGTCCGGCAATAAATCCTCATCCGCAATCGGTATCGCCGCTTCGATGATGGCAGGCGTTTCGGCGGGCGCGACCATATCCTCTTCATCAAGCTTGACGCCGGTCGCGCGCTCCGCTGCCGCGACGATGGCGTCGGCAATCGTGCCGATCAGCGCCAGCGGCATGTCGTGGCCCATGCCTTCAACGATGCGCAACTCCGCGCCCTCGATATTCGCCGCCGTGTCCTCGCCCGCCGCGAAGGGCACCAGCGGATCGTCGCCGCCATGCAGCACAACCGTCGGCGCGACGATCTTGCGAAGCTTCGGACGACGGTCGCCATTGGTGAGAACCGCCGCCATCTGGCGCATGACGCCCGCCGGGTGGTAAGCCCGCGCCGCATCGCGCGTCACCCATGCGCGCAAGGTCTCCTCGTCGGTCGGAAAGCCGGGACTGCCGATGGTCTCATAGGTCTTGATGCCGCGTGCGATGACGGCTTGCCTGTTGCTGGCATGCGGCGCCGGCGACATCATCATGCCGAGCACGCGGGACTTGGGATGCGGCAAAAGCGGATTGCCGGAACTCGACATGATCGAAGTGAGCGACAGCGTGCGCTCTGGATATTCGGCGGCGACAAGTTGCGCGATCATTCCGCCCATCGACGCGCCGACGATATGGGCCTTCTCTATGCCAAGCGCATCGAGGAGCCCGACCGCATCCGCCGCCATATCGCCCAAAGAATAGAGCACGAAGGCGGGCTTGCCCGCGGCGAGCGAGAAGAAGGCGTCGGTAAGGGCGAATGCGCGGTCGCGTTCGAAACGCGAAGACAAACCGGCATCGCGATTGTCGAAACGGATGACGCGATAGCCGCGCGTCACAAGGTCTTCGCAAAGCTCCAGCGGCCATTGGGTGAGCTGAGCGCCAAGGCCCATGATGAGCAGGATCGTTTCGCGGGCTTCCGGTCCAAAACTCTCATACTCGATGTCGATCCCGTTCGCCTCGATCTGCGGCATGGGTAGATTGCTCCGGCACGCGACATCCTCCCGCGATGAATATGGGCGCGGTCCGCGCAATAGAAAACCCCGCATCGCGTCGCAAGGCGGGGTTTCCGATTTTCGGGAGCGAAATTTATTCCGCCGCCGCTTTCTGTTGCGCGGAAAGCGCATGGTCGGCGATCAATTCGACATAGCGCGGGCAAAGCTCCACGGGCAGGTCATGGCCCATGCCGTCGATCAGTTCGAGCGTCGCGCCGGGAACCGACTTCGCCGTGTCGATGCCGCCTTCGACGGGCACCAACGGATCGGCCTTGCCGTGAATAACCAGAAAAGGCACATGCACTTTTTTCAAGCGTTCGACGCGCGACCCATCGCCGACAATCGCCGCATATTGGCGCGGCGCCCCTTCGGGATAATACATGTGGTCGAACTCGGTGGCGCAAAGCGCGTAAAGCGCCTCGTCGCTGCGCGGATAGGCGGGGCTCTGATAAACGCGCCGGCCCTTCATGCGATGACGAATAACGACTTCACGGTCATGCGAAGCGGGCTGCTCCTGCAAGGCGACCATCGCCGCGTCGCTCGCCTTGGGCAGATCGTGATTGCCGGTCGTCGACATGATCGAGGTGACGCTGATGAGGCGTTCGGGATGATCGATCGCCATCGCCTGCACGATCATGCCGCCCATCGAAATGCCCATGACATGGGCGCGCTTGATGCCGAGCGCATCCATGAGACCGATGCCGTCCGCCGCCATGTCGCTGAGCGTGTAAGGCGTCTGCGGCACCTTGCCTTCGCGCAGCGCCCCCACGACGGCGCCTATGTCGGGCGCGCCTTTCAGTTTCTCGCTCTTACCGACGTCGCGATTGTCGTAACGGATGACGCGGAAGCCGCGCGCCTTCATGCCGTCCATGAGCTCCAGCGGCCAGCTCATCATCGTCGAGGTGTAGCCGTTGACGAAGAGGATCGGAATGCCGTCGGCGGGACCGCGATCTTCGTAATTGATCGTGATGCCATTGGCTTTGATCGTTTTCATATCGACTGTCATGGGATCACTCCGCTGCTGTGGCGTCATGCGCGCGCGATGCCGACGCGGCGCTGTCGGCCAGATCGGACATCAGATCGACGATGCGCGGGATAAGTTCGACCGGCAAATCATGTCCCATGCCGTCGATCAATTCGAGCCTCGCGCCCGGTACGGAATTGGCCGTATCGACGCCGCCTTCGGCCACGAGAATGGGATCGGCCTTGCCGTGGATGACAAGAAAGGGAAGACGCACGGTCTTGAGCCGATCGACCCGATTCCCGTCGGTGACAATCGCCGCGTACTGGCGCGAGGCGCCCTCGGGATAATACATGTAGTCATATTCGATACTGCATGAGGCAAGGAGCGTCTCGTCGGATGCCGGGTAGGCGGGGCTTTGCAGCGCCCGGCTGCATGCCATGGAATGGCGAAGCACCTCGCCACGTTCATCCGAAGCCGGCTTCCCCATGAGCGCCGCTATCGCCTCGTCGGTGCCTTGCGGAACCGCCGGGTTGCCGGTCGTGGACATGATCGAGGTGACGGAGATGAGCTTCTCTGGATGATTGATCGCCATCGACTGCACGATCATGCCGCCCATCGATACGCCCATGATGTGAGCGCGTTCGATGCCCAGCGCATCGAGAAGGCCCATGCCGTCCGCCGCCATGTCGCTCAATGTGTAAGGAACATGCGCCGGTTTGCCCGCTTGCATCGCCTGCATGACCTCAAGCGGGTCTGGAATGCCTTGCAGCTTTTCGGACTTTCCGGCATCGCGATTGTCATAGCGAATGACGCGGAAGCCGCGCGCCTTCAAGGCGTCCAGCAACTCTTGCGACCATGCCTTCAGCGTCGATGTATAGCCGTTGACGAGAAGCAGCGGCCGGCCATCGACCGGCCCCCGATCCTCGTAACAGAGGGTGATGCCGTTGGCCTTGATCGTCTTGAGGCCGTCTCTCGGGCCGCTCATTCCGCGGCTCTGGAACTGCCGGCTCGCGCCGTCGCTTTTGAAATCGCGTCGGCGAATGTCTTGACGAGAGCGATGGGGAAATCATGGCCCATGCCCGGCACGACGATCAGTTCAGCGCCGGGAATATTTGCCGCCGTGTCCTTGCCGCCTTCGACCGGCACCAGCGGATCGTCGCCGCCATGCAGGACGACGGCGGGCACGTTGAGCTTCTTCAACTTCTCGCGGCGATCTCCGTTGGAGACGATCGCCGCCATCTGCCGCGCCGTGCCGACGGGATAAAGCGAGCGCTTCACGTCGCGGCCTACCCATTCGCGCAGGATCTTGTCGTCGGTCGGATAGCCGGGGCTGCCGATGGTCTTCCAGGCATTGATGCCGCGCAGAATGGCGGCTTCAATGTCGCCTGTCGGCGCGGGTGTCATCAGCACGGCCATGGCTTCGGGCTTTGCCTGCGGCAGACCGGGATTGCCGGTCGTGGACATGATCGAGGTGAGCGACAGTGTGCGGTCGGGATAATTGATCGCGACGAGCTGCGCGATCATGCCGCCCATCGAGGCGCCGACGATATGCGCGCGCTTGACGCCGAGCGCATCGAGCAGGCCCATGGCATCCGCCGCCATGTCGTCGAGCGAGTAAGGCGCGGATGCCGGCTTTCCCGACACGAGCGCGCCGAAGATCGCCGCCATGTCGGGCATGCCTGCCGCATCGAACTTCGTCGACAGCCCGACATCGCGATTGTCGAAACGAATGACGCGATAACCGCGCGCGACGAGTTCGTTGCAAAGATCGACCGGCCACATGGTCAACTGTGCGCCCAAGCCCATGATGAGCAGGATGGTTTCACGGTCGGCCGGACCGAAGTCCTCATATTCGATGGTGATGCCGTTCGCCTGAACCTGCGGCATGGAAGCCTCCCTGATTGATGGCTGTTTTGATGTTGTTTGAGCGAAAGCCTAACAGCAGGCTTGCGTTGGGGGCAAAGGAAACGCTATCTAATGATAACCATTAATCAGATGGAAAACGAGAAATGTCGGACCCGACCATTGCTGGCATGAAGGTCTATGGGCTCGACCTCTCCTACTTCACCGGCAAGTTCGAAGCCTTTCTCCGCTACAAGCAAATCCCGCATGAGCGGATCGAACTTTCTGCGGCCACCATGCGCCATGTCGCCCGCAAGACCGGCCTTGCGCAAATGCCGGCGGTCGAACTGCCTGACGGACGCTGGATGAGCGACAGCACGCCGATGATCGAATGGCTCGATGCGGCATGGTCCGGTCCCGCCGTCGTTCCCGCCGAACCGCTACAGCGGTTTTTCTCGCAGCTTCTCGAAGACTATGCAGATGAATGGCTCTGGCGTCCGGCGCTGCATTACCGCTGGAGCTATCAACCCGATGCGCGGCTGATGAGCCATCGCATCGCCGATGAAATGTTGCATGACATGCCAGGCCCGCTCTGGCTGCGCCGATGGGCGATCTATCGCCGCCAGCTTCGCAAATATGTTCATGGCGACGGCGTGACGGCGGAGACGCGCGCCCATGTCGAAGACATCTATCTGCGCAATCTGCGTTGGCTCGAAGTGATTTTCACCGCACGGCCTTTTCTGCTCGGAGAACGCCCGACGCTGGCGGATTTCGGTTTCTTCGCTTCGATGTTCCGGCATTTCGGGTTGGACCCGACGCCCGCCCGCATCATGCGCGACGAGGCTCCGCATGTGTATGAATGGCTCGGGCGCATGTGGAACGCAAAGGCGAGCGGCATCGACGGCGCGCTGCTGCCGGGCGATGCGGTTCCATATGACTGGCATCCGATCCTGATCGATATGGGGAGGGGTTACCTGCCTTACCTCAACGCCAATGCGCGCGCCTGGCGCGAGGGGCAAAAGACATTCACCGTCGAGATCGAAACCTGCCGCTATCGCCTGCCCGTGCATCGCTACCGCGTATGGTGCCTCGAACGGCTGCAAGGGCTTTTTCGCGATTTGCCCGAGTGGGCCGCGGCAGCGCGCTTGCTCGACGATACGGGCTGTCTTGCGCCTCTCCTCGAAATGAAGAACCTCGCTTCCGGCTTTGATCCCGATCGCCGCGCGCCTTTTTTCGAGCCGGGCCGGGTCTGGCCATGAAGAGCTTGCACCAGCGCACAATGCACACTAATGAAATTCATTAATCCGGCCTTGTTCGAGCCGGAAGCCGTCCATGGAGGAACGCCGCATGACGCTTCAATATGACCTCTTCTGGTCCTTCCGCTCGCCCTATTCCTATCTCGTCACGCCGCGCCTGATGGAGCTCGAACGCGACTATGACGTGCGCTGCAATGTGCGCCCCGTCTATCCGATCGCGGTGCGCCTCAAAGGCTTCTTCAAGCAGGTCAATCCGATGTGGCCGCCTTATCTGCTGAAAGACACGGCCCGCATCGCCGAAATGGAAGGCTTGCCCTATCGCTGGCCCTCGCCCGATCCCATCGTGATGGATATGGCCAAAGGCGAAGTGCCCGAAGAACAACCCTATATCCACCGCCTGACGCGGCTCGGCGTCGCGGCAACCGAAAAAGGCAAGGGCCTGCCCTTTTTGCGCGAAGTCGGCGGCCTCATTTTCGGCGGCACAAAGGGCTGGCATGAAGGCGACCATCTGAAAGACGCAACCGCACGCGCAGGGCTGGACCTTGCCGAACTCGACCGCGCCATCAAAGCCGACCCCGCCCGCTATGAAGCCGTCATCACCGCCAATGAAGCGGCCCAGAAGGCGTCGGGCCATTGGGGCGTGCCGCTGATGGTCTTCGAGGGTGAACCCTTTTTCGGCCAGGACCGCGTCGATCATCTGACATGGCGGATGGGCAAGCATGGGCTGAAGAAAAGGACGTAGCGTCAAGCTGGACCCGTCGCCTCTCTCCCGCTAGCCTCCGCCTCCTACAAGAAGCGGACGGAAGAATGCAGCGTGACCTGAAGAAAATGAGCGCCACCGACTACGATCTCGTGATCGTGGGCGGCGGCGTCACCGGAGCGACGACAGCCTGGGACGCGAGCTTGCGCGGGCTGAAAGTGGCGCTGCTCGAAAAGGAAGATTTCGCGCATGCGACGACGTCGGGCTCATCGAAGCTCGTTCATGGCGGATTGCGCTATCTCGTCAATGGCGAATTGAAGCTGGTGCGCGAGTCGCTCCGTGAGCGGCGCATCTGGGAAAATATCGCGTCGCATATGGTGCACCCCCTGCCCTTCATCCTGCCGACCTATGGCCACGGCATGAAGAGCGGCCCGGTCCTTTCCATCGGCCTCGCCTTTTACGATCTGCTGTCATACGACCGCAATTGGGTGTCGGACGACGACAAGAAAATTCCGGGCTTCCGCTCAATCTCGAAGGCCGAGGCGCTAAAGCTGATGCCCAGCCTGAAACAGGACGGGCTGACAGGCGCGAAAATTTATTACGATTGCCAGATGTTCGCGCCCGAGCGCCTCTGCCTCGAATGCGTCGAAGGCGCGGTCGAATATGGCGCCGACGCCGCGAACTATGCCGAAGTGACGGGCTTCACGAGCGAAACCTCGGGCGCGCGCGGCAGTCGCGTGACGGGCGTGCAGGTGCGCGACCGCGCCACCGGCGAGATGCATGTCATCAAGGGCAAAGTGACGATCAACGCCGCCGGACCCTGGGCCGATGAGATGATGCGGCTCGGCGAGAACGGCAATCCTTCGCGCGGGCTCATTCGCTCCAAGGGCATCCACATCATCACCCGCGAGCTTTCGGGCAAACACGCGCTGGCGATCCAGTCCGATATCGGCGGGCACTTCTTCGTGATCCCCTGGCGCGGCCACACGATCATCGGCACGACGGACGCCGTCTTCAAGGACGAACCCGACCGCGTCGGTGTCACCGAAAAGGACATTCGCGATTTCCTGAGCGTCGTGAATGACGGTCTGCCGGGCTTGCATCTGAAGCGCGAGGATGTGCTGCATTTCTATGTCGGCATTCGCCCGCTGATCGACCATGAGCCCAATGCGACCGGGCCGAAGGACAGTTACAAGGCGAGCCGCGAAGCGGAAGTCTGTGACCATGAAGAGCTGAACGGCATTGACGGTTTCATTTCGGCGCTGGGCGGCAAATGGACGACCTCGCGTCATCTCGCCGAGCAGATCGTCGATATGGCCGCTGGCAAACTGGGTCGCCGGACGAAATGCGAAACCCATTGCACGCCGGTCTATGGCGGTGAAATCGGACGGCTGAAAAGCTTCATCGCCCGCACCGAGAAACGCCATGCCGAACTGCCGCGCGACGTCGTCGAGAATCTCGTCTATTTCTACGGCAGCCGCGTCGATGAAGTATTGGCGACAGCCGACGAGCGGCAAGGCGAACGCGGTGAGCTGTTGCGCCGTATCGACGCCAACAGCGCCGTTCTCGGCGTGCAGATCGTTCACGCGATCCGCCATGAGATGGCGACGCATCTATCCGACGTTCTCTTCCGCCGCACCGGCCTCGGCACGCTCGGCAATCCCGGCGTGCCGGTCATCAACAGGGTCGTCGATCTGATGGCGCGCGAACTCGGCTGGGACGAGACGACCATCGCCAATGAAATCGCCGACGCACATCGTCTCTTCGAAACGCAGCCGCCCGCCCATGAAGACGAGATGCAGGGCGCGTCCATGGCTGAGGCGCAGAAAGAGGCGCATTCTTGACGCCGTCCCTCACGCCGCATGTCGCAGCCATCGTCAACCCGCGCTCGGGCGGCGGAAAGACGGGCCGCGCCTGGCGCGTGATCGCGGCAGCGCTTGAAAAAGAACTCGGCCCCGTCCGCGCCCATTTCACCAAAGCAGGTTCTACGCCGCGCTTTCTGCCCGCCGCCGAGCTGACGCGGCAGGCGCTGAAAGAGGGCGCGCAACTCGTGATCGCCGTCGGCGGCGACGGCACGATCAGCGAGGTGGTGAACGGCTTTTTTGAGAACGGCGTGGCGATCAATCCGCAAGCGCATCTGGCGATCCTGAATACCGGCACGGGCGGCGATTTCCGCAAGACATTCGACGTGCCCGAAGACATTGAAGCCTGTGCAAAAAAGATTGCCACGGGGACGGTGCGGGTGATCGATCTCGGACGCCTCACTTTCGTCAATGAGGATGGCGGCGAGACAGTGCGCTACTTCAACAATATCGCGAGCTTCGGGCTTTCGGGCGAAGTGGTGCGCGCCGTCAACCGCGCAAGATTCTCGAAAATCTTCGGCGGGAGCTTTGCCTTCATGTGGTCGACGCTCGTCACCGCCTTTCGCTACAAGACGAAGCCGGTGCGTCTCGTAACCGATACGGGCTTCGACGAAGTGTTGAACATCGGCACTTGCGCGGTCGCCAACGGAAAATTCTTCGGCGGCGGCATGAAGATCGCCCCGAACGCGGAACCCGACGATGGATTGTTCGACATCATCGTGATGCGCGACACGACCTTCAGCGACATGCTGGGCGGCGCGAATAGCTTGCGCGACGGCTCGCATCTGACGCATGAGAAAGTCATACATTTCCAGGCGCGGATCCTCACCGCGACGCCCACGGACGACACACCCGTCCTGCTCGACGTCGACGGCGAAGCGCCGGGCCGCCTGCCTGCGCGCTTCGAGATCATTCCCGCCGCCATAACGCTCCGCTGTTAAGAAGAGGGCCGCACATGACCATCACCCGCACATCGCTCCGCTGGAACGGCTGGGGACCGGAAAAGCAACCTGACCTTCTGCCGGACGGCTCACCGCAATGGGACTGGATGCGCGAAAATCTTGGGATGGCGCGCCTGCCCGCGACCAAGGCGAAACCTCTCGGTGAAATCAAGATCGCGCCCTGCCGCCTGAGCGGAGAGACGCTCGGCCGCCTGCGCGGCATCGTCGGCGGCGAACAAGTGAAGATCGACGATTACGAGCGCGCCTTTCACGCACGCGGCAAGAGCTACCACGACCTTCTCTATGTTCGTGCGGGCAAGCTCGACATGGCGCCCGACGCTGTCGTCTATCCGCGCAATGCCGATGAAGTGCTGACCATCGTCAAACTTGCCGGCGACGAAGACATCACGCTCATTCCTTTCGGCGGCGGCTCCTCGGTCGTCGGCGGCGTCAATGCGTTGGCAAAATCATTGGGCGGCGCGGTGCTGACGCTCGACACGACCCTGATGACCCGTGTCATCCAGATCGACAAGATCGCGATGACGGCGACCATCGAAGCGGGCATATATGGCCCGGCGCTCGAAGCCGCGCTGCAAAAGCATGGCGTGACGCTCGCACATTATCCCCAGAGCTTTGAATATTCGACATTGGGCGGCTGGATCGCGGCGCGCGGCGCGGGCCAGCAATCGAACCGCTACGGCAAGGCGGAGAAATGGCTCGTCTCGGCAAAACTCGCCACGCCCAAAGGCTTCTGGACGACGGAATCGACGCCCGCCTCGGCGGCTGGTCCGAACCTCAACCAGATCGTCGCGGGCTCGGAGGGCACGCTCGGCGTCATCTGCGAGGCGACTGTGAAGATCCACGAGATCCCGGTGCGGAAAGACTATCGCGGCTATCTCTTCAAGGATTTCGACAGCGGCGTCGAAGCGGCGCGGCGTATCAATCACGCCGACATTCCGGTCGCCATGGTCCGTCTGTCCGACGCGGCCGAAACTTATTTCTTTCAGGCTTTCTCATCGACCACTTCGCCGACGAGCCTGAAAGCAAAACTCCAACGCGCCTATCTGCGTTTTCGCGGCTTCGGCAATGCGCCTTGCGTGATGTTGATCGGCCATGAAGGCGACGCCGAAACGGTGACCTGGGCGCAATCCCGTACCGAAACGATCTGCGCGGGGCTCGGCGCGATGAAGCTCGGCACCAAGCCCGGCACGCGCTGGTATCACGGGCGCTTCGGTTCGCCCTATACGCGCGACCCGATGCTCGATCATGGACTTGGCGTCGATACGCTCGAAACCTCGACGCGCTGGTCGAACATCGCGCAGCTTCGCGAAGCGACCGTCAAAGCCATCGAAGGCGCGATTGCGGCAAACCTGCCCGAGCCCGGCGGCAAGGGCATCGTCATGGCGCATGTCAGCCATTCCTATCCCGACGGCGCGAGCCTCTATTTCACTTTCGTCTTTCCGCGTCAGCTCGACCGCGAGATCGAACAATGGGCGGCGATCAAACGTGCAGCATCGGACGCCCTGCTCGAAAACAAAGGCACGATCAGCCATCACCACGGCGTCGGCATGGATCATGTGCCCTGGGTCGCGGAAGAAAAAGGCCCGGTCGGCTTTGAAATTTTAAAAAGCATCAAGCGCGAGATGGACCCGAAGGGCGTGATGAATCCGGGGAAGCTGCTGGGGTGAGTTGACCGGGGTCTCGCCACAAACTGATGCTGTCATCCCGGCCTTGTGCCGGGATCCAGAGGCGGCAAATTCTGAGCTTGTGATTCCTGGACCCCGGGACAAGCCCGGGGTGACACCGAAGTGGAAGAGCGGCCCTACTTAGCCCTCGACGATCTTCCTCAACTCCGCCTTCGCAATCTTCTCCAGCGTCGAGCGCGGCAATTCCGCGACGATGCGGATGTCGCGTGGATGCTTGAAATCCGCAAGGCCCTTCCGGCACGCCGCCATGACCTGCTCTTTAAGATTGGCGGGCGCTGCCGCATCGCCGCCCGGCACCAGCAGAAAAACCACCGGCACTTCGTCGAGCATCTTGTCCTTGCGGGCGACGACGGCGCATTCCTGAATGCCGGGCACCGTCATCACGACGCGCTCGATCTCGGAAGCCGCTACATTCTCGCCGCCGACTTTCAGCATGTCCTTGTCGCGGTCGGCAAAGCGGATATAGCCGTCCGCCAATAGCTGCACGCGGTCGCCGGTGATGAAGAAGCCGTTCTCGTCATAGCTCTCTTCGGTCGCCTTCGGATTGTTCAAATATTCCTTGAAAAGCGAAAGCCCCGGCACGCCGCGGATGAGCAAGCCGCCCGTTTCGCCCACGGCTGTCGGCGTGCCGTCGTCATTGACGATGGCGATCTCGTAGGAGGTCGCGGGCTTGCCGATGGACATGGGCGGCGCGGGCACATTGACGTCTGAAATGATGCCATGCGTGATCGTTTCCGTCATGCCCCACCAGCCGATGGTGCGGACGCGGAAATGCGCATCGGTCGGCATCGAGGCAACGCCATTGCCCCAGAGCCGATAGTGATGCGTCTCGGGCACCGGATGCTCCATCAGCGCGCGCAGGCAGAAGGGCACCATGGAAGTCCATGTGCAGCGATGCTTCAGCGACACGGGCCAGAAACGCGAAGCGGAAAAGCGCGGCTGCACGACGATAGTGCCGCCGACCCAGAGCGTGGAGAGAACCGAATAGGACTGCGCATTGGTATGGAAGAGCGGCAGATAGACGAGATGCACGTCTTCTGGCCGCAGGTCCTCATGCATCGCGCAGACCTTGCCGCCCCAAAGCGCATTGGCATGGGTCCAGACGACGCCCTTGGGCCGCGATGTCGTGCCGGACGTATATTGCACGCCGACATTGGCGTCCGGGTCCGGCGCGCGCAGCGGCGCGTCGGCGGCATCGCCGTAAAGCGCGGCGAAACTCTCCGCGTTTTGCGGACGGGCGCCCGGCGCGGCGGGGGCGCCGTTATCTGTCTCGGTGATCGCGAGCCATTTGATCGCCGTGCAGCTCGACGCAACGAGGTCTGCAAATTTCGGCTGGGTGATCGCGCCGACGACGCCTGCATGGTCCGAGAAATAGGTAAGCTCATCGGCGACGGAACGCGCGTTGGTCGTCACCGCCACCGCGCCGAGATGCGCGCAGGCATACCAGGCGATGATGGTTTCCGGGCAATTGTCGAGATGGATCAGCACGCGCTCGCCGGGTTTGACGCCGCGCGCCTTAAGCCCCGCCGCGACGCGCGCCGTCTCTTCGGCAAATTGCGCATAGGTCCATGTGCGCGACGCGCCCTCGAACGGCTCCCAGATCAGAAAGGGATGGTTCGGACGCGCCGCCGCATGGCCCGCGAGAAGATGCGGCACATCGAGGCCCGAAAACGGATGAACGGCCGGGTTGCGGAGTTTCGGCCTCACGCCAAGGCTTCCTTCAATGCCTTTGCCGCCGCCTTGACGGCGTCGCGCGACACGTCGAAGGCCGCTTGCAGATTGAAGAAGCCGTGGATCATGCCTTCGTAATTCACATATTCGGTCGGCACGCCCGCCGCCTTCAACGCCTCGGCATAGGCGCGTCCTTCGTCGCGCAACGGATCGAAACCGGCGGTGACGACATAGGCGCGCGGCAGACCGGCAAGCGACGCCGCCTTCAAGGGCGCGATGCGCGGATCGCTACGATCAGCGCCATCAAGGTAATGATCGAAGAACCAGATCATGCTGTCGCGCTCGAGGAAATAACCGTTGGCGTTTTCGCGATAGGAGCCGGTGTCGATATTCGTATCGGTAACCGGATAGATCAGAAGCTGGAAGACGATCTTCGGGCCTTTCGCGGTCAGCGCGGCTTGCGAGACCACGGCGGCAAGATTGCCGCCTGCGCTGTCGCCTGCAACCGCGATACGTGTGGCATCGACACCGATCGAAGATCCGTTCGCCTCAACCCATTTGACGACGGCAAAGCAATCATCCGCCGCCGCCGGAAAGCGGTGCTCGGGCGCGAGGCGGTAATCGACCGCGACGACCTTGCAACCCGCTTCGTTGGAAAGCGTGCGGCAGAGCGCGTCATGGGTTTCGAGATCGCCGATGACCCAGCCGCCACCGTGAAAATAAACGAGCACGGGAAGTGCATCGCCGCCCGCCGCGACGGGCGTATAGATGCGCACCGGAATGTCGCCCGCAGGCCCCGGAATTTTCCGATCCTCGACCTTGCCGATGGGAACGCCCTGCAAATCGAGTGTCGAAGCGATGCCGCGATACATTTCGCGCGCTTGCGCCACGGGCAGATCGATCATGCGAGGTGCGGGATTTGCCGCCATCGCATCGAGCAGCCCTTTAACCTGTGGATCGAGTGCCATTGTCGCCGTCTCCCCATTTTATATTTGTTGGGAAGAGTTTTACCGGGCGGCAGAGGCTGCGCAAAGCCGCAAATGAAAACGCCCCGCTTGCGCGGGGCGTTCTGACTTCGGGTCACCACACCGAGGCGTGGCGCGAAGCTCAATGCAGCATGTTGCCGGCTTTGCTCCGGCGACCTTCGACCATGTCGAGGACGACGCCGCGCAGCGACCGCCAGGCTTCGGCCCGGAGCTGTTCGCCGATCTGCTCAAGCTCCTCGACAGCCGTATCCGCATATTGGATCGCCTTGAGCCCATGCGTATCGACCATATAGGCGGCGAGCAGGTTGAGTTCGTTCTCGGTCATCATCGGGGGCGGGTCTCCGGCCAGAATGGGTCTGCCCCACTCTTCGCAACCCTCGTGCCAGCCCGGTCTGGTTCCGCACCCTTATGAAATCAATGAGTTAGGCACTGTGCGCTGAACTGCCCGGAAACAGGGCGGCAAAGCTTGACCGTCTTGAACAGCCCCGGAGGCTAAATTTGCCTGTGGACAGCTACCAGGGCTCGTTATGCGTCCGCACGTCGATCTCGAAGCTCCAGGCGGGCCGCTTCTGGGCATGGAGATACATGTAAATATCTGCGATGCCTTCGATATCGATGAGACGGCCCTCCGCCCCGCGCTGGGCTGCATATTCGGGCAGCATGGTCTTCAGCTTCTCGCCGCCGATGCCGCCATCGATGACGACATGGCCGACATGGATACCTTGCGGCCCAAGCTCCTTGGCCGCGCTTTGGGCGAGAATGCGCAGCGCCCCCTTTGCCGAGCCGAAAGCGGCAAAGCCCGCCCGGCCCCGCATGGAGGCGGACGCGCCGGTGAAAATGATCGTGCCCTGACCGCGCGGAGCCATCGCCGCCGCCGCTTCGCGCGCGAAAAGAAAACCGCCGAAACAGGCGATGCGCCAGCAGCGCTCGAAATACTCGGCCTTCATGCCGGCGAGATTGCCCGGCATGTTGTTGCCCGCATTGAAGACGGCGAGATCGACGGGCCCCGTCGTTTCAGCCTTTCGGAAAAGTTCGACGACCTCTTCTTCCTCCGTCGCGTCGCATTGAACCGGCGTCGCCTTGCCGCCCGCGCCGACAATAGCGTCGGCGACCGCCTTCACCTTCTCGAAAGTCCGGCCCGCGACGAAGACATGGAACCCCTGCGCCGCCGCCTGCCGCGCCACGGCGGCGCCGAGGCCTTCATGCGGGCCGACGCCGATAACAACTGCTGTTTTGGTGGTCATGCTTGCTGCTCCATGCTTGCTGATCCATGGCTGTTGATGGAGAGCATATGGGTAGGTTCTATAAAAGAACTAACACTTATTTCAGCCGCGCCGCTTTTTTGTTGATCGCGTGCAAAACCGGTCCTAGCTTGCGCCCATGATCGAGCGCCGCACCATCGCTGCCGTTTATTTTACGCCGCACACATAGCGCGGCGTTGCTCGATTTTGTTTGACCAATGCCGCCGCCAGCCGGCGGCATTGTCATGAAAAGCAGTCTCCGGCCCGCGAACGGCCCATGAGGAGACCGCCGAATGAACGCCACCCCGCCCATTATCCGTCAGGCGACGGAAAGCGATTACGAACAGCTTTGCGACCTGTTTGAGGAACTGGACGCACTGCATCGCGCGGCCCGGCCCGACCTGTTCCGAAAGCAACACGGCGCGCCGCGCGAGCGAAGTTATGTCGCCTCGCTGATCGCAGGGCCGGACAGCGCCGTGCTGGTCGCGGGCGACCCTGGATCGCGCTCACTTTACGGCTTTGCCACACTGATCGTTCGCGTCACACCAGAAAGCGGAGTGCGGGCGGGACGCCGCATTGTCGAGATCGACAATCTGGCCGTGCGCCGTGAATGGCGGCGCACGGGACTTGGTCGCCTGCTTATCAGCGAAGCCGACCGATGGGCGGCGCGCAGCAACCTCGGCACGGTCGAACTTGCGGTGCATGAATTCAACGCCGACGCGATCCGTTTTTACGAAGCGGTCGGCTTTGCAACGTCGCAGCGGCGCATGTCGCGTGACCTCGCCGCTCAGGATTAGCCCGCGAAGCCGCCCTCTTTGAGAAAGCTTTCCTCCTCGGACGTCGAGCGGCGTCCGAGGACGGCGTTCCTGTGCGGAAAGCGCCCGAAGCGGCGAATGATGTCGGCGTGAAGCTCGGCGAATTTCAACAATTCGGCGTCCTCAAGACGGGCGAAATGCGGAAGCCCTTCCATCTGGACCGCCAGATCTTCCGAATGCTCGAAAGGCATGTAGAACCAGCACCGCGCCGTCACCGGCACTTCAACGTCGAAGCGATGGGCGATGGCCTCGCGGGCAAGGCCGAGCGCCTTGCCGTCCTGCGCCCAGGCGCGATGATCGTTGCGATAAAGATTGCGGCTGAACTGATCGAGTAGAATGACGAGGGCCAGCGCGCCTTGCGCATCCCTCGCCCAGTCGTCGAGCTCGCCCGCGCAAGCTTCGGCATGGAGCGCGCCGAAACGCCTTTTGATCTCGGCGTCGAACGCGTCGTTCTTCGACCACCACTTGTCCCACCCGGCGGCAAACCAGAAATCGAGAATGTCGCGCGGGCGGACAGAGGTCAAGGGCGTCAAACCACGATCACATCGGAAGGCGCGTTCTCTTCATAGAGGCGTGCCACCAGATGGGCGCGGCGTTCCAGCGTCGCGCGCTGGTTGACATAGCCCTTGTCGGTCATTTCATGGCCGTCGATGGAAGGTGGCTCGGCCATCAGGATGAGGCGCGCGATGCGCGTGGAGGAACCGCCACCGGCCTTGTTGTGACGGGCAAGGCTGTCGCGGGCGTGTTCGACAACCTTCGGATGGGCGATGATCTCCTCGACGCTCGCCGTCTCGGGGAGCCCGGCAATGGCGCGCGCTCCGGCGATGTTCGGCCAGGCGAGCAAGGTGATATCGGGTTTGTCCAAACCGCAGATCACCGCATCTTGCAGCAGCGGCGTGCAGGCGCCGACGACATCGGCGCGCAATGTGCCGGTCGAAACCCACGTGCCGGACGAGAGCTTGAAATCTTCCGTGACGCGGCCGTCGAAAACGAGACCTTCCTCGGGCTTGTCGGGGTCGAGGAAGCGCGCCGCATCGCCGAGCGAATAATATCCCTCCTCGTCGAAAGCTTCCTTCGTCTTCTTCGGATCGTTGAGATAACCCGGCGTCACCGTCGGACCTTTGACGCGCACCTCGAGCTTGGTGCCGTTCGGCACGAGCTTCAACGTGATGCCCGGCAGCGGCAGACCGATGAGACCGACGCGCTCGGTGATCCAGTGAACGACCGTGATGCCTTGCGTTTCCGTCGCGCCATACATTGTCGTCAGCGGCAGACGATGACCGGTCTCGGCAATCGCCAGCGCCTGCATGCGGTCATAAATGTCGTTGGACAGCGTCGAGCCGCCATAGCCCATATATTCGAGATTAGCGAAGAAGCTGCGGCGCAGCTCTACATCTTTTTCCATCGCATCGGCCAACATCGCAAAGGCGATGGGCGCGGAACCGAAAACGCGAGGGCTGACTTCGCGCAGGTTTCGGATCGTCTCGCCAAAGAGCGCCGGGATCGGCTTGCCATTGTCGAGATGCACCGTGCCGCCGGCATTGAGATTGCCGTTGAAGCCGATATTGCCCGCCGAGATGTGGTTCCACGGCATCCATTCGAGGCTCTGCGGCACTTCGTCGGGGTCCGTCTCCTCGGTGCGCAACGCCTCCTGCCCCGCAACCACCGCCATCATCATGCGATGCGTCTGGAGAACGCCCTTGGGCATGCCCGTCGAACCCGAGGTGAAGAGATACTTCGCCACCGTGTCATGCGTGAGGCTGTCCATGACGCGGGCGACCTCGCCGCTGATCGGCGTCTGGATGAGATCGGCGTAAGCAAGCGTCGGGATGCCGGGCACTTCGCCCTCGACGGCGACGACTTCGATGCCATTGAGATCGAGCGCCTGAATGGCCTTGGCGAACATCGCCGCCTTGTCGACGAAGATCACTTTCGGCTGTGTCAGCGCGGCGACGTGGCGAAGCTTGGAATAGTCCGAGCTCATCAGCGAATAGGGCACGCTGACCGGCGCGACGGGAACGCCCGCTTTCATTGCGCCGAGCGTCATCACCGCATGCGGGATCGAATTGCCCGATAGAATGACGAGCGGCGTGGCCTGCCCGAGCCCACGCGCCAGAAGCGCGCTGGCGACCGCGCTGGCGGCGCGATTGGCCTCGCCATAGGTGATGTAGCTCCATGCGCCCGACGCATCGCGCTCACCGATAAAATTGCGCTCGGGATGCAGCGCCGCTTTTTCTTCGAGCAGATGCACCGTCGAACGCTTCATCTCGCCCAGCGGATAATCGCAAGCGACATAGACCGTGCCGTCATTCTTGCGGGTGACGGTGATTTTCGGCGGCTTCTGCTTCAACGGCTTGAACGGCGGCAGCGCGGTCTTTTCAACGGCAAGGCTCATGGTCGTTTCTCCCAAAACAAATTGCGGCCATCCTTAGACGCGAACCCGCGGTTCGCTCCTCAGGATGAGGTTTCTATAAGATGACCCTCACCCTGAGGAGGCGGCAAAACCGCCGTCTCGAAGGGCGAGGCCACCGTCAATTGATCATCCGTGTGCGGCCTTCCCAATAGGGGGCGCGCAATTCGCGGCGCAGGATTTTCCCCGATGGGTTGCGCGGCAGCGCGGTCACGAAGTCGATGGATTTCGGCACCTTGTAGCCGGCGATGCGCGTCTTGGCGAAAGCGATGATGTCGGCAGCCTCGGCGCTGACGCCGGGCTTCAACACGACGCAGGCTTTCACCGCTTCGCCCCATCGCTCGTCGGGAATGCCGATCACGGCGACGTCCGCAACGTCGGGATGGCCGAACAGCGCATTCTCGACTTCCGCCGGATAGACGTTCTCGCCGCCCGAGACGATCATGTCCTTCACGCGATCGTGAATATAGAGATAACCCTCGGCATCGAGATAACCGGCGTCGCCGGACGCGAACCAGCCGTCATTGATCGACTCCTGCGTGGCCGTCGGCTTGTTCCAGTAGCCCTTCATCAAGGTCGCGCCCTTGATGAGAATTTCGCCGACCGCGCCTTGCGGCACGTCATGGCCCTTCTCGTCAACGATGCGTATGCCCGTGCCCGGATTGGCGATGCCGCAGGAGCGGAGCTTCCCTTTTGCCGGATCATGCGCATGCGGCGGCAGATGCGTCGCGGAGCCCGTCGTCTCGGTGAGGCCGTAAAGCTGCACGAAATCGCAGCCGAACGTATCCTGCGCTTGCCGCAGCACATCTTCTGCAATGGGCGACGCGCCATATAAAATCTGCCTGATCGAGGACACATCCGTCGTCTTGATCGCCGGCTGCTGCATGACGAAGAGAATGACCGCGGGCACCATGAAGGCAATGTTGATTTTCTCTTTTTCGATCAGCGTCAGAATAAGCGCCGGATCGACATCCTTGAGAATGATGTTCTTCGTGCCATGAGCATGGCCGATAAGGCCGATATTGACCCCCGCGACATGGAAAAGCGGCATGCAGACGAGATTGACTTCGCCGACCTTCCAGTCGGCCCAGCCGGATGCCTGGCTCTGTTCCAGAATGCCGATGTAATTGCGGTTGGTGAGCTGAACGCCTTTCGGATGTCCCGTCGTGCCGCTCGTATAAAGCTGAATGACGTCATCATCGATCCCATGGTCGAGATCGGGATCGGTCGCGGGAAACCCGTCGCGCCAGTCGTCGAAGCTCGACCAGTCGTTACGCCCGCCGTCGAGCGCAATGACGCGCTTGACGCTCGGGCACTGGGTCAGCACCTGCGCGACGACATCGTAGAATTCCGCGCCGACGAACAATACTTCGGTCTTGGCGTCATTGAGCACATAGGCGACTTCAGGCGGCGCGAGACGCCAGTTGACGCCGACAACCACCGCCTTCGCCTTGAAGGCGCCATGCAGCATTTCGAAATAGCGGTCCGAGCCCTTGCCGATGAAGCCGATGCGCGCATCGGGCTTCAGCCCTTCGGCGATCAGCCCTTGCGCGACCTTGCTCGCCCGCGCGTTCATCTCGCCGTAAGTCGTCGCGCGGCTTTCGAAAACCTGCGCCACCTGATCCGGCATGACGCGGGCCTGGCGGCGCGAAATATCGGCAACGGATTTGATGTGCTCGCTGTCGAACATCGGTCTTCCTCCCCGGAAGGGTCGCTTTGTCTGGTTGATCGGCGTTTCCCGCCTTATTTATAGACCGGAGTTTAGCGGCGAATTGGCCGGGGGCAAGCAGCCGACCTGCTGGACGCACGGGCCGCGGGCGCTAGACTGGCCGCAACAAGAAAACGCTACGGCAATTCAAGAGGGAGACCCGTCAGATGGCCCGCATTCCGTATTTCGACCCGGCAAACGCCGAAGGCCGCGCCAAGGAAGCCTATAAAAAGCTGCCCCCACTCAACATCTTCCGCATGATGGGCCATTCCGGCGACATGCTGGACAGCTTCATCAAGCTCGGAAATTCCATCCTCGTCTATTCCAAGCTCGATCCGGTCTTGCGCGAAATCGCCATTGTCCGCGTCGGCGTGCTGCGTAAGGCGAAATACGAGGTTTTCCAGCACGAGCGCATCTCGCGCCAGATCGGCATGTCGGACGAGAAGATCAAGGCGATCCACGAAGGCCCGGACGCCAAGGCCTTCAACGAAATGGAGCGTCTCGTCATGCGCTTCACCGACGACATCGTGGCGAACACCCGCGCGTCCGACGCGACCTTCAATCCGCTGAAGGAAAAGCTTTCTCATAGAGAGCTTCAGGAACTCGTCGTCACCATCGGCTATTACACGATGGCCTCCTGCTTCCTCGAAACCTTCGACGTCGATATCGAGGAAAAGGGCAAGGAAGGCAAAGTGAACCTGCCCGGCATGAAAAGCTGATCATGGCGCGCCTGCCTTATCCCGATCCCGCCACGCTGCCGGATGCGAATCGCAATCTGCTAAAGACGCTGCCCGCCCTCAACATCTTCAGGATGCTGGCGGGCAGCGGCCCCTCTTTCGTGCCTTTCATGTCGCTCATCAACGCCTATCTCAATGAAGGCGTCCTCGACGCGCATTTGCGCGAACTCGTCATCCTGCGCGTCGGCCATCTGTGCGGTTCCGCTTATGAATTGCACCAGCATCTGCGCGTCTCGCGGACGCTGGGCCTGCCGGAAAACCGCATCGAGGCGACGGCAGGCCGCCTTCCCTCGGCGGAATTCACCGGCGCCGAAAATGCCGCGCTGGCGCTGGCCGACGATCTTGTGGCGCATGTGAAGGCCGACAAGGACATCTTCGAGAAGGCCCGCGCCCATCTCGGTGACAGCGGCGTCCAGGAACTCGTCATCGTCGTCGGCGTCTATCTGCTCGTCTGCCGCTATCTCGAAACGCTGGAAATCGAGATCGAGGAAAAAGACATCGAAGGCAGCGGCCTGGAAGAAATCAAACGGAGCATGAGCGCCAATGTCTGAAACAATCCCTCCGAAAGAACATTATGTGCGGCCGCTTTCGGCTGAATCGCGGGGCGGCGCACCCTCGCGCGACCGCCTGAAGGGCCGCAAAATTCTGGTCGTCGGCGGCGGACAGCGCGTCGTCGATGCCGCGACCGATCCCATCGGCAATGGCCGCGCCATGTCGGTGCTGTTCGCGCGCGAAGGCGCATTGGTCGCCGTCGCCGATGTGAACCTGCCCTCTGCCGAAGCGACGGTCACCAAGATCGGCATCGACGGCGGCAAGGGCATCGCCATCCATGCCGATATTTCAAAGCCCGAAGACATCACGCGCATGATCGCCGAAGCCGAAAGCAAACTCGGCGGGCTCGATGGCATGGTGCTGAATGTCGGCGTGGGCGTCGGCCCGCTCGGCCTTGCAGGCGCCAATGCCGACGATTGGGACAAGGCGCTGGCGATCAACCTGCGCGGGCCGATGCTCGCTTGCAAGGAAGCCCTGCCGAAACTTGCCGAAGGCTCGTCGATAATTTTCATTTCGTCGATCGCGGGGCTGGTCGCCGGTTCGCGTCTTCCCTCCTATGACGCCTCGAAGGCGGCGCTTGGCGGATTGATGCGACACGTCGCGCTCGAAGGATCGCGCCGGGGCATCCGCGCCAATATCATCGCGCCGGGCCTTGTCGACACGCCGCTCGGACGGCTGGCGACGCAAGGCCGCCCGTCGCGCAACCGCTCGCCCACGCCTTTCGGACGGCAGGCGACGGGTTGGGAAATCGCTTATGCGGCGCTCTTCTTCATGTCGGATGAAAGCGTCTATGTGAACGCGCAGATTCTCGCCGTCGATAGCGGCATCACCGGAATCTCTTGAGGAGAAACGCCATGTCGCTCGGTCTCAGCCGCTTCCAATACACCAAGGGCCTCCACGATCTCGGCAATGGCGGCTATGCCTGGCTGCAACCCGATGGGGGCTGGGGCTGGTCGAACGCAGGTCTCATCGTCGATCAGGGCGAGTCGCTGCTGGTCGATACGCTTTTCGACGTGCCGCTGACGCGCGACATGCTCGCCGCGATGAAGAAGGCCGAGCCGAAGGCGGCGGCCAAGATCAAGACGCTGGTCAACACCCATCACAATGGCGATCACTGCTACGGCAATGAATGCTGCGAAGGCGCGGAAATCATCGCCCATCAGCTTGCAAAGGAAGCGATGACGCATGAAAAGCCCGACATGCTTGTCGGCTTCCTGAAAGCCGCGCCGCAACTCGGCGACACCGGCGCTTTCCTCACGAAATGTTTCGGCGCGTTCGATTTCCAGAGCGTGACGCAGACCCTGCCGACCACCACCTTTGAAACCGATCTGACGCGGCAGGTCGGCGGCAAGACCGTCAAGATCATGCATGTCGGCCCTGCTCATTCGCCGGGCGACGCTCTCGTTTATGTGCCCGCCGACAAGACCGTCTTCACCGGCGATATTCTCTTCATCGAAGGCCACCCGATCATGTGGGAAGGCCCCGTCTCGAACTGGATCGACGCCTGCAACCGCATCATCGCGATGGATGTCGAAACCATCGTACCGGGCCACGGGCCGATCACCGACAAAAAGGGTGTCGCCGCCGTGCGCGATTATCTCGCCTATGTGCGGGACGAAGCGAAAAAGCGCTTCGATGCCGGGCTCAGTTCATTCGACGCGGCGCGCGACATCGATATGTCGGATTATGACAGCTGGGGCGATGGCGAACGTATCGCCGTCAATGTCGCCACGCTCTATAAGGAATTCTCCGGCGACAAGGCCCCGAACGAGCCCGCTGCGCTTTTTGGCCAGATGGCGGCGCTGGCAAAAAGCAAAGGCCGCCTCTAGGTCAACCTCACCCATGCGTGATCGGCGTTCGCATGCGGACCATAGACAGGCCGCACACAAGGCATGATGATCCCCCCAATCAAAAATCGATAAGGGGAGATCCGTCATGGTTACGCTTTACGAACATCCGTTGTCGCCTTATGCGCAGAAGGTGAAAATCTCGTTGCGTGAAAAAGGCGTACCCTTCGAGAGCAAACTGCCCGAAGCGATTGGCTCTGGCCAGACGGCGGGTGACTTCATGCTTGCCAATCCGCGCGGCGAAGTGCCCGCGCTGATCGACGGCGACGTCGCGATTTTCGACTCGACCATCATCCTCGAATATATCGAAGACAAATGGCCGACGCCGCCCATGCTGCCGAGCTCGCCCGCCGACCGCGCCCGCGCCCGCATGCTCGAGGAGGTTTGCGATACGCATTACGAGGCGATCAACTGGGGCTTGAGTGAAATCGCTTTCTTCCGCCGGGCCGAAGGCGCGCTGGCCGAAACGCTGCGCGAAAATGCCGGCGAGCAGATCGAAAAGTTGCATGGCTGGCTCGAGCGCCATCTCGGCAAGCAAGACTGGTTCAACGGCGCGAGCTTCGGCTGGGGCGATTTCTCGGTGCTGCCCTATGTGGTCGGCTCCATGGGCTTTGGCTACACGCCCGCCGACGGGTCGGCCCTCAGCAAATGGGTCGCGCGCTCACGCGAACGCGCCAGCGTTGCCGCGACGCTCAATGACACGGTGGCGATGACCGGCGCCATGGAAACCGTCGCCGACATCGTCAAACAGGGCCTCTTCAAACGCGAATATCGCGACCACCGCCTCGAATGGATGATCCGCTCGGGCGGGCTCGAAGTCGTGCTCGCCGGCCTTGAGAAAAAGAACATCCGCTTCAGCAACGATTTCCAGTAAGAGGCCGAACCAATGCCCGCCAACGCGCAATCCATCATCCTGCATCAATACGACATTTCGCCTTTCTCGGAGAAAGTGCGCACCGTTCTGGGGATCAAGGGCCTCGAATGGTATGCCTGCGAACAGCCGGTCATCATGCCGAAGCCCGAGCTGATCCCGCTGACCGGCGGCTATCGCAAGATTCCGGTCATGCAGATCGGCGCCGATATCTATTGCGACAGCCAGGTCATCATCCGCGAGCTGGAGCGCCGCTTTCCCTCACCCTCGATCTATGTCGGCAGCGACGCCGGTCTCGGCTGGGCGTTCAACATCTGGGCCGACCGCTCCGTGTTCCAGGCCGCCGTCGCGATCATCTTTGGAAACGCCACCGGCTTTGCCAATGAAGCCTTCAAGAAGGACCGCGAGGCTCTTTCGGGACGGCCTTTCGACACGGACGCGATGAAGGCGGCGGCGCCGCTGATGGCGGAACAGTTCCGCGCCCATCTCGACCTGATCGAGCAGCAGCTCTCCGACGACCGTCGCTTCCTGATGGGGGACAAGCCCGGCCTTGCCGACGCCAGCGCCTATTACAACATCCTCTTCGTGCGTTGGATCTATCCCACCGGCCTCAACCTTCTCGGCTCCATGCCGCGTGTCGCCGAATGGGAAAAGCGCGTCAAGGCTATCGGCCACGGCATGCGCCATGAAATGGGGCGCGGCGAAGCGCTCGACATCGCCAAGGCCGCAAGTTCAACAGAAAAACCCCGGACCGATCCCAATGAACCGAACGGCCTCAAGACGGGCGATCGCGTCACCGTCATGGCCGACGATTATGGCCGCGATCCGATTGTGGGCGAGCTTGTTTCGTCGTCCGCCCAGCATATCGCGATCAAACGCGCCGATACTCGCGTTGGCGACGTCGTCGTGCATTTTCCGCGCGCCGGTTTCTTCGTGATAAAATCATAAGCCCGATTTTTCGACCGGTTCGATGCCCTTCGGCTCGCCCGACGGGTACAGATCATTTCGGGCGGCGGATGCTTCAGCCTGACGCTGGCGCATCCGTCGATACCGGCGCGTCCCGCATCCCGATTGATCCAGAGCAATAAATAATCGGGAAAATGCCGCAAATTTAATGTTGCGGCGCCGACCGTTTAGCTTCGCTCGCGCGTATATTCATCGAAGATGAATCTCATCATTGGAGGCAGTCATGAATTTCGTGCAAGCCGCCCGGAAAACCGGTCTGGCGCTCGTTGCTGCAAGCGCGCTCCTCGCCGTCGGCGCAATGGAAACGCCAGCCCTCGCGCGCAGCCATGTCAGCGTCGGGATCGGCCTCGGCTTCCCGGTCTATCCGTCTTACGGATATGGCTACCGGCCTTATTACGCGCGTCCCTATTATCCGCGCTATTACGATCCCTATTACGCGCCGCCGCCGGTGGTTTATGCGCCCCCGCCCGTCGTCTATGCCCCGCCGCCCGTCGCTTATCAGCAGCCGGTGCAGGCCGTGCCGACATCGGGCACCTATCGCGACAGCAACGGCCAATATTGCCGCGAATATCAGTCGACGGTTCGCGTCGGCGGCCAGTATCAGAATTCCTACGGCACCGCCTGTCAGGATCCTGATGGCACATGGCGCGTCGTGAACTGACGGACCGCGCCTATTGCGCCGCGACCGGCACCGGTCGCGGCAGCGGGGTGATCGGACTGAAATACTGCAAGTAGCCGGGCGAAGCCATCAACTGCATCTCCTGCATTTTCGATTGAGCGGCAAGAGCGCGAACCTCCGTCGGCGACATGCCGAAAAAATCCTTGAACGCGCGTGTGAACGCCGATGGATGGCGGAACCCCAACTCAAAGGCCAGTTCCGAAATGCGAAAGGGCGGTTGCACCGCATCGGCCATTCGGCGGAACGCATAATGCAGCCTGCGCTCCGTGATATAGGTGCTCACGCCTCCCAGAGGTTCGAACAGCCGATAGAGGGTCGAGCGGGTGATGGCGAACTCATCGAGCAAGGCCTGCGGCCTCAGGTCCGGGTCAGATAGGCGCCGCTCAATCGCGGCCTTGATCAGGACCAGAGACACCAGGTTGCGGCCCGAACTCGTTGCCACCTGTTGTCGCGACAGCGGTTCCAGACATGCGGCGGCCAGCTGAATGATTGCAGCAGCGACACCGCCCGCATCGACGACAGGCATGGCAGGCCCCTCGGCCATAACGTCTTCCATCATGCCGAGCATGACGCTCGAAAGCGGTCCCGGCTCGCGCACGAAGCCATGCGCGTCATCGAGAAACGGCACCATCATCTCCAGCTTGCGCCGCGACACCGCGAGAGAGACATTCTCGACCTCTGCCGCCTCGATGATGATCTCTTGCGACATGTCGATGAAAGCCAGCGCGCCAGGTTCGACGCGCTTGGTCTTTCCGGCAATGGTCATTGTGAATGGACCGCGCGTGTAGCAAACGACGAGAATCTGGTCCATGCCGTGGCGCGCCATCGTCTTGATCGTGCGCACATAGCGGCTCGCTCCGCCCCACGCGCGCGAGACGGTCAGGTCAGGCAGGCCATAGATTTCCGACCTGGCGAAAAAAGGCGTCCCTTGCGCGAAAGACGGCACTTCGAAATCGAAGACCGGTGACAGCATCTGCGCAAAGAGCGCCGCGCTCTGAGGGTTACTTTGGGGAAATTCCGCCCTGTAACAATCAATGTAATTTGGCTGTTTATCGTCCGGCGGGCTCATGAAAAGGCACTCATTGTCGCTCCACCAAACGATGTCACACAATCCGGCAAAGCTCAAACCGCCTACCTGCACCGGCCTCCGCAGCGTCGCAAAACGGGCCGCTTTACCCATCGTCTCATTTTTTTATCCCAGCATCCCAAGCCACGGCATAGCGCTTGAACGCCGCAACGTACCGTTGAAATAGTCGCCGCAATTGTGGGGCAGAGTGTGCGGGCGAAGCAGAAGTTTCCGGTACCACTCATCAGGTACAGGGGATTTCTATGCGTAAAGCAAAAGTTCAGATGGCATCGGCAGCGCTGGGCCTTCTGGTCACCATCGCTATGCCAGCCGTTGGCACCGCGGCCGCCATCAATGGCGCGGACGGCACAGCAGGCAGCGACGCCATCGGTGGTGGCTACGGCGGACCTGGCGGCGATGGCGCCGGCAACACCGGCAGCGGCGGCGCAGGGGATGCAAGCGGTGTGGCGGGCTTGGACGGGAGCAACGGCACCGGCGGCGGTGGCGGCGGCGGCGCTATCATCTCCAATGGCGGCGCGGGCGGCAGCAGCGATTTCGGCATAGGCGGTAGCAGCGGCACGATTGTCACATACGCCAAGGGCGGCGGTGAGGAAGCAGGCGGCGGCGGCGGATTTGGCGGATCGAGTGGTGTCGACTCCGGCGCTGGCGGCGGCGGCGGCGGTGGCCGCGGCGCAACGGTCTCAGATGACGTGGGCACAATCGACGCCGCAGATCCCGTTACCGGCGGCAATGGCGGCGCTGGCGGCGCGGGACAAGGAGTATACGGCGATGGCGGCGGCGGCGGCGGCGGCGGCATCGGCGTCGTCTTCACCGGCGCGGACCATCTCAGCATCAATGGAACCATTCTGGGCGGCGCCGGCGGCAGCGGCGGTGATGGCGGCTGGGGCTACGCGTCGCTCGGCACCTATGCCGGCGGCGGCGGCAATGGCGGCAGCGGCTTGCGGGCGACGCAGAGCACCTCGACCGTCATCGTCAATGCGACCATCACCGGCGGCAATGGCGGCATGAGCGGCGTCAGCCAGTTCAACCCGGCCATAACGGTCGGTGGCGTCGGCGGCTCAGGACTTATCAGCGCCGCAGAGGTTGAGAACAACAACACCATCA
>DASYEM010000088.1:0-16793 GCA_036499025.1 Parvibaculum sp.
CAGTGACACGGCGAATGCCGTCGGCCTGATGGATCGCGGCGTCGTCGCGCCGGGCAAGAAGGCCGATCTCAACGTCATCGACTTCGACAAGCTGGCGCTCGAAGCGCCGGTCATGGCCTTCGATCTGCCCGCAGGCGGCAAGCGACTTTTGCAGCGCGCGCGCGGCTACATGGCCAACATCGTGTCCGGTGCCGTCACCTATCGCGACGGCGAAGCGACCGGCGCTCTGCCCGGCCGTCTGGTGCGCGGCCCACAAGCCTGAACAAAGGGGAGGAAACAATGATCAAGAAACCGATTTCCGCCGACTCTCACATCACCGAGCCCCCGCATTGCTACGTCGATTACATCGACCCGAAATACCGCGACCGTGCCCCGCGCATGAAGCGTCTCGACCGCGTGGGCGACGCCTTCGTCATCGAAGGCATGAGTGCCTCGATCCCGATGGGCCTCGTCGCGGCGGCTGGCAAGAACCCCGCCGACATCACCACGGATGGCGTTGCCTTCGAGGACTTGTGGCGCAGCGGCTGGGATCCGAAATTCCGCGTTGCCGATCAGGAACGCGACGGCATCGCCGCCGAGATGATCTATCCCACCGTCGGCATGATGCTTTGCAATCACCCGGACTTCGATTTCAAGAAAGCCTGTTTCACCGCCTATAATCGCTGGCTTCAGGAATATTGCGCCGTCGCGCCCGACCGGCTTCACGGGCTGGCGCAGGTTTCCATGCGCAGCATTGAAGATGGCGTCGCCGAGCTGAAAGAGGCAAAGGCGATGGGCTTTCGCGGCGTGATGATGCCCGGCAATCCGGCGGTCGCAGACTATGACAGTCCCCTCTACGACCCGCTCTGGGCGACGGCGGTTGAGCTCGACATGCCGCTTTCCTTCCACATTCTCACCGGAAGTTCAGACGGTCTTCAGGGCAAGGTGCGCGGCCCGCGCATCAATGGTTTCCTGTCGATCATTCGCGGCTGTCAGGACATCATGGGCACGTTCATTTTCGGCGGCGTCTTCGATCGCTTTCCGAATTTGAAGCTCGTCTGCGTCGAGGCCGATGCAGGCTGGGTGCCGCATTATATGTACCGCATGGATCACGCCTATAAGCGCCATCGCTACTGGATGAAGGCGCCGCCGCTCGAACGCCTGCCGAGCGAATATTTCCTCGAAAATATCTACGTCACTTTTCAGGACGACTGGGTCGCCTTCAACATGAAGGACATGTGCAACCCGCGCCGGTTGATGTGGGCGAATGATTTTCCGCATTCGGATTCGACCTGGCCCTGGTCGCAGGACATGCTGACCGAGCACACCAAGGCGCTCACCGAAGAAGAGCGCAACTGGATTTGCCACGACAATGTCGCCGGGCTCTACAAGCTCGACGCGGCCTGAGGAGGAACGCCGATGAGTTTCATGCCGAAGCCTCTCGAAACCCACGTCAACTGGCGTTCGTCCGACGTCGCCGATCCGGCGCGCTGGACGATTGCGCTCACCGACGCCGACAAGCGCGAACTCGATCACGCGCTTTCCGTCGCCAAAGGCGTTTCCGAAAATTTGCTCGACATCGCGCGCGACGATTTCCCGCTCGACGGGCTCATTCCGAAACTGGCCGAGGCCGAGCGTGAGTTGATAGACGGGCGCGGCTTCGTGCGCATCAGCGCGCTTGATGCCACGCGCTATTCCGACGACGATCTCACCATGCTCTATTGGGGCATCGGCATGCATCTCGGCGATCCGTGGCCGCAGAACAAGCATGGCCACATGATGGGCGACGTCACCGATCAAGGCAAAGGCCGTGACGATCCGACCGTGCGCGGCAACGAGATCGGCCTCGTCGGCCTCGATTACCACACGGACGGTTCAGACCTTGTGGGCCTCATGTGTCTGCGCAAGGCCAGGCGCGGCGGGCTATCCTGTGTCGCCAATGTCGTCGGCATCTATAACGAGTTGCTGAAGACGCGGCCTGACCTCATCGCGGCGCTTTACGAGAAAATGCCGTGGGATTATCGCGGCGAACAACCGCCGGGCGGCGAGCCTTTCTACATGCGCGCCTGTTTCACCGAGCATGACGGTCGTTTGTTCTGCCGCTTCATCCCGCAATATATCAAGGCGTCGCAGCGCCATCCCGGCGCACCGCGTCTGACCGATCTGCAAATCGAGGCGCTCGATACGGTTGCCGAAATGGCGCGCGATCCGCAATGGAACGTCTATATGGATTTGCAGCCCGGCGAGATGCAGTTCATCGATAATTACCACGTGCTGCATGGCCGCATGGAATATGAGGACGACGTGGCCAACGGTCATAAGCGTCACCTGAAGCGTTTGTGGCTTGCGACGCGCTACCTCAAGGACCGCCCGGAAAATTTCGCCAATGGTGCGCAAGGCCATTGGGCGAAGAACAAGACGGTGAGCAAGATCGCCGCGCTGGGGCGGGCTTCCTAATAGCCCCACATGATGCTGTCGTCCCGGGACTTGTTCCCGGGACCCATCTTACTTCAGCACGTGACCTTGAAGGTGGATCCCGGGAACAAGTCCCGGGATGACACCGGATATAAATGGCGCGACACTCATAAAAGACAAAACCCGGGAGACCCCATGAACTTCGATCTCGCGGAAGACCACCGGATGCTGAAAGACCTCGTCGCCCGTTTCGTGCGCGACGAGCTGATGCCGCTGGAGCCGAAGGTTCTGGCGCGCGACGCGGCGGGCGAGGGCGCGCGGATCACGGCGGAAGAAAAAGCCCATATCGACAAGGTGACGAAAGAGCTTGGCCTCTGGGGTCTCGACGCGCCGGAAGATGTCGGCGGTTCGGATTTGCCGACCGTCGCGATGATCGGCGTCAATGAAGAGATGGGGCGCACCGTCACGCCTTATGTGCTGCCGCCGGATTCACCGAACCTGCGCATGTTGATGGCGACGGTCAACGACGAGCAGCGCGAGCAGTATCTCGCGCCTTACGCGCGCGGCGAGACGATTTCCGCCATCGGCATTTCCGAGCCCGGCGCGGGCGCGGATCCGGCGTCCATGACGACGCGCGCCGTGCGCGAGGGCAATGGCTGGGTGCTCAACGGCCGCAAGATATGGACGAGCCGGGCGGCGGAAGCCGACTTCACCATCGTCATGGCCGTCACGGACAAGGAGAAGGCTGCGCGCGGCGGCATCTCGGCGTTTCTTGTCGACCGCGACACGCCGGGCTTCAAGGTGCTGCGCCGTATCCCGATGATCGGCGGCGCTTTCACTTATGAAGTGGTGTTTGAAGATTGCCGCTTGCCCGCCTCGAAGCTCCTCGGCGTCGAGGGGCAGGGCTTCGCGCCGATGCAAATCCGTCTCTCCACGCGCCGCCTCGAAATGGCCTCGTGGTGCATCGGCATTTCCCAGCGCGCGCTGGAGATGATCTGCGAATATGCGCCGCAGCGTTCGACCTTCGGCCAGCCGCTCGCCGCGCGTCAGGCGATCCAGTGGTGGGTGGCCGATGCCGCCATGCGCATCAAGGCGTGCAGGCTCATGGTTTACGAGACGGCATGGAAGCTCGATCAGGGCCGCGACGTGCGCACCGATGTCTCGATGATAAAAGTCATGGGCACGGAGATGGCCTGGGAGATCGTCGATCAGGCGATGCAGACCTTTGGCGCCATGGGCATGACCAAGGAAATGCCGCTGCATCTGATGGCGAGCCAGGTTCGCAACATGCGCATCTATGACGGCCCGTCGGAAGTCCATCGCTGGGTCATCGCGCGCGATCTTTTGAAATTGAAACGCTGATTGGGGCCTCGCCCTTCGAGACGGCGGCTTTGCCGCCTCCTCAGGGTGAGGATCAAAAAGAATAACCTCATCCTGAGGAGCCCGTGCAAGCGGGCGTCTCGAAGGATAGCCGGGAAACAGGGAGACAAGCATGGTCGCGTCAAACTATGGCGACGTTTCGGTCGCGGTGAAGGACCATGTGGCGGAGGTTGAAATCCATCGCCCGCCTTTCAATCACGTCAGCGTCGATCTGATGCGCTCGCTGGCCGACGCCTTCGACGCCTGCGACGCCGACGGCATTCGCGCCATCGTGCTTTGCAGCGAAGGCAAGGTCTTTTGCGGCGGCGCCGATCTCGTGGCGCGCGACGGTCTTGCCAGCGGCAAGCCGACCATGGTCAATCCGCTTTACGTCGAAGCCGTGCGGCTTTTTTCCTGCGTCACGCCCATCGTCGCGGCCGTGCAGGGCGCGGCCATCGGCGCGGGGCTTGGCCTGGCGCTTGTCGCGGATTTTCGCATCGCCGCGCCCGAAGCGCGGTTCGGGGCGAATTTCGTCAAGCTCGGTTTTCATCCGGGCTTCGGCCTCAGTCACACGCTGCCGCGCCTCATCGGTTTGCAGCGCGCCAATCTGATGTTCCAGACCGGCCGCCGCATCAAGGCGGAAGAGGCTTTGGCGTGGGGCCTTGCCGATGAACTCGCGCCGCTTGCCGATCTGCGCGCCCGCGCCCATGCGCTCGCCGCCGAAATCGCGGAGAACGCGCCGGTTGCCGTGCGCTCGACGCGGGCGACGCTGCGCCGGGGCCTCGCGGCGGCGGTGAAAGCCACGACCGATCACGAATTCAACGAGCAGGCCATGCTGATGAAGACGGCCGATTTCGCCGAGGGCGTTCGCGCCGTCAATGAAAGGCGCGCGGGCAACTTCACCGGCAAATAAACGGGAGGATCGAATGGCGACACTGACGCGCGACGGCGTGAAGCTTCACTACGAAGTGCATGGAGAGAGCGGCCCCGTCCTTCTTCTCAGCCACGGCTATTCGGCCACCGCGCAAATGTGGCGCGGCCAGATCGCGGCGCTCTCGGCAAAACACCGCCTCGTTCTCTGGGACATGCGCGGTCACGGCCAATCCGATTATCCAGCCGATCAGGCCGAATATAGCGAAGAGAAAACGGTGGCCGACATGGCTGCGATCCTCGATGCGGTCGGCGCGGAAAAAGCCATCGTCGGCGGCCTCTCGCTTGGCGGCTATATGTCATTGGGCTTTTACGCCAAGCACCCCGGGCGCGTGACGGCCTTGCTCATCATCGACACGGGGCCGGGTTTTAAAAAAGACGAAGCGCGCGAGGGCTGGAACAAGACGGCGCTGAACACGGCGGCGCGTTTCGAGGCCGAAGGGCTCTCGCGTCTGCAATCGCTCAGCAAGGAAATGGCGACCTCCACGCATCGCTCCGCCGACGGCCTCATCCGCGCCGGTCGCGGCATGCTCACGCAAAAGGATGCGCGGGTGATGAACGTGCTGCCGACCATCGCCGTGCCCTCGCTCATCATCGTCGGCGCCGACGACATGCCTTTCCTCGCCGCCTCGGATTACATGGCGGCGAAGATTCCCGGCGCGAAGAAAGTCGTCATCCCGGATGCGGGCCACGCGGCCAATATCGATCAGCCGGAAGCGTTCAACCGTGCGGTGGTGGAATTTCTGGACGGGTTGTGAGTTTTACCGCTTCCAAAATCAACATGGCCCGGACAAGCCGGGCCATGTCGATTGGAAAATAACAAGAAGAACTCAGCCTTCGATGAACTTCAGCGCCACGCCGTCCATGCAGTAGCGCAAGCCCGTCGGCTTCGGCCCGTCATTGAAGACATGGCCGAGATGCCCGCCGCAGCGGCGGCAATGGACTTCCGTGCGGCTCATCAGGAAAGTGTTGTCGGTCGTCGTGCCGACGGCTTTGGGCAGGTGGTCGTAAAAGCTTGGCCAGCCGGTGCCGCTGTCGAATTTCGTTTCCGAGGCAAAGAGCGGCAGATCGCACCCGGCGCAGGCGAAAGTGCCCTTGCGGTGTTCGTCGTTCAGCGGGCTTGAGAAAGGCCGCTCGGTGCCCTGATTGCGCAGCACGTCATAGGCTTGCGGGCTCAGAATCTTCCGCCACTCGGCGTCGGTCTTCGTCACCTCGAAGGTTTCCGCCGCATCGGCCTCGCCAAAGCCGGTGCGCATCCGCAATCCGGCCAGCGCGAAAAGCGCCACGACGGCCGTGCTGCCGAGAAACATACGCCGCGAGATCATGTCGTCCTCCTCCTCTTGCTGCCGTTCACTTGCCGGCGACATCGCCCCAGATTTTCACCAGCGCCGGATCGCGCCCGCAGCCGATCCGGTAGGTCGTGTAGCGCACCGGGTTCTTCTTGTAGAATTCCTGATGATATTCCTCCGCCGGATAGAAGGGCCCCGCCGCGACGATTTCGGTGACGATGGGGTCGCCCTTCAGCACGCCGGATTTTTCAATCGCCGCCTTCGACACGAGCGCCGCCTTCATCTGCGCCTCGTCATGGGTGTAGATGGCGGTGCGATAGGAATGGCCGAAATCGCAGAACTGGCCGTCCTTCGTCGTTGGGTCGATGTAATGCCAATAAGACGACAGCAGCTTTTCGTAAGTCGTCTTTGCCGGGTCCCATGTCACTTCGATCGCCTCGGCATGGCCTGTCGCTTCCGACGAAACCTGCGCATAGCTCGGATTGACTTCCGGTCCGCCGGTATAGCCGGCGCGCGTCGAGACCACGCCCGCCACGCTGTCGAAATGCCGCTGCATCGACCAGAAGCAGCCGCCGGCAAAGGTCGCCACCGGATAGGCGTCGGCGAAAGCGGGGCTCGCGATCAGGCAGGCGAGCAGTCCGATAAAGGCGGGAATGCGGAACAAGGGGGACCTCCTTCAGGTGGCATGCGGCCGGGATGATACAGGCATGGATATAGGCATGGACGGCGAGGCCTCGCGCTCACATCGCTTCACATATGCGCGATTTCAGCATGGTTAAAACCGCGTAGGGGGCCTTGCCGCCCGCAAAGCTCTCCGTTTCACCCCGCCAAAGGCCCCGTTGATCCCGGGCAAAGCGCCGGATGCGTGGGCAGCACTGACAAAAAGTTCAATAATCACTGTGCCAATCACAGCCGCCATGCTACGAATTTGGCTCAATTCGTGGCCATTCATGCGCCATTTGAGCGAGGAACGTCGAGTGGTTTGGGACCGGTCAGCACATCGCGATCGCTCTCCGGTCTGGAGCCGGATCGAGACGATGCTGTCGCGCGTCGGGCCGCTGGTTTTCGCTCTGGCTTTCATCATCGCCTTTCATGTCGCGCCCGCCGCCGCTCAGGCCGGTTTCGCGCGTGACGGATTTGCCCAAGCCGGTTTTAAGCGCGGCGCGCACATTGCGCAGGTGCATGGTGCGCAAGCGCATGGCGGACAGGTCCTGACCTCCGTTCAGATCGACGGCGCAGCGCGGGTAATCGAGACAATCCGTCGCATGCCGCGCACCTATGCCGTGCGGACAACGGATACGCAGTTTGCCATGGCGGCGGGCAAACCCGCCATCTCTGCCGAAATTGTCGCCAATCTCTCCCTCGCGGCGGCGCCGGTCCGCCTCGCCGATGCAAGGGGGATGGGCGCCCCCGTCCGCGCGCCACCCATGACAATGTGCATTTTGTAAGCAGATCAAGCGTCAACCGAAACGACGATCTTGTGGCACCCCTCTTCCGACAGGTATAGAGGGGCCCAGCGACAAGGCCGTTGAGCCTAAAATCGAGAAAAAGAGAGCCAAAGGCTCCTGTACAAGTTTCCGAGATTGCCGTGTCCACGACCGTCGGCGAAGTCCGCGGCGTGAAGACTGCACGTCCCTAGGGGAGGTTTTATTTTGCAGCGTATCGAAAATATCGTGTTCGGCCTTCGCGCCCCCATTCTGGTGGTGCTGGCCATTTTCACGGCCGTCATGCTCTTCTTCGCCGTCCAGCTCCGCATGGATGCCGGCTTCCTGAAGATGCTTCCGGTCGGAAATTCCTTCATCCAGACCTATTTCCAGTACGCCGATGGTTTCGGCGGCGGCAATCGCGTCATCGTGGTGCTTGAGAACAAGAAGGGCGACATTTTCCAGCCCGACTTCCTCAAGACGCTCAACGATGCGACGCAGGATGTGTTCTACATTCCCGGCGTTGCCCGCCACCGCGTCACCTCGCTCTGGACGCCGAACACACGCTACATCGCAGTCACCGAAGAAGGCCTCGAAGCCGGCGACGTGATCCCGGCGAACTTCCAGCCGACGCCGGAAGGCATCAAGACGGTGATGCAGAACACGCTGCGCGCCAATCTCATCGGCCGCCTCGTATCGACCGACTTCAAGTCCGCGATGATCGCCACCGAACTTCTCGACGTCGATCCCGAGACGCAGAAGCCGCTCGACTATTTCAAGGTCGCCAATCTTCTTGAGAAGAACATCCGCGACAAATATGTGAGCGACAAGATCGACGTGAAGATCGTCGGTTTCGCCAAGCTCGTCGGTGACATTGCCGATGGCGCGAAATCGGTCGTTTCCTTCTTCGCCGTCGCGTTCGTCTTCACCTGCCTGATGCTCTGGCTCTATTGCCGCTCATGGCTGCTCACCATCGTCACGGTGAGCTGTTCGCTCTGTTCGCTCATCTGGCAGTTCGGCGTCTTGTATCTCATCGGCTACGGCCTCGATCCGCTCGCGGTTCTGGTGCCCTTCCTGGTCTTTGCCATCGGCGTCAGTCACGGCGTGCAGCAGATCAACATGGCGGGCGCTGAAATCGCCGCCGGCCTCGACAAGAACCAGGCCGCGCGCGCGACGTTCACCTTCCTGCTCCGTCCGGGCTCGGTCGCGCTTCTGACCTGCCTTGCCGGTTTCGCGACGCTCTACATCATTCCCATCGGCATGATCCGCGAGCTGTCGGTGACGGCTTCGATCGGTATCGGGTTCAAGATCGTCTCGAACCTCATCATGCTGCCGCTCATCGTTTCCTATGTCGCTCCCGGCGAGGAATACGGCGCCAAGGTTCGCCGTCTCATGGAGGCGCGCGCCAAGTTCTGGCCGTATCTCGCGCAGTTCGCAAAGCCCGGCTTCGCTTTCGGCTTCATCATCTTCTGCATCTGCCTCGGTGCGGTCGCTCTTTATGAAAGCCGCGACCGTCAGATCGGCGACGTGCATGCGGGCGCGGGCGAGTTGTGGCCGAATGCGCGCTACAACACGGACAGCGAATACATCGCGGAGCATTTCAAGCTCGGCCTCAACGTGATGAACGTCATCGTCGAGTCGAAGGACGTCGCTTGCGTCGATTACAGCAAGCTGCATTTCATCGACACCTTCGGCTGGGACATGCGCAATGTCCCCGGCGTGCAGTCGGTGGTTTCTCTGCCCATCGTCGCCAAGGTCATCAACAGCATGTGGCAGGAAGGCAACCCGAAATGGGCCGCTCTGCCGCGCGATCCGACGGCTCTCGCCCAGGCGACGTCCAGCGTGGCGAGCTCCACGCTTCTCGTCGATCAGCGCTGCCTGACGCTCGGCGTCCAGATCTACGTCGCCGACACCAAGGCCGATACGATCAAGACGGTCACCCATGCGGTGGAAGCCTGGATCGCCGACCCCAAGCATCAGCGCGACGATCTGAAGCTCCGCATCGGCACGGGTAACGTGACCATCGTCTCGGCGACCAACACCGTCGTCGAACATGCCGAGCTTCCGATGCTGCTCTATGTGTATGCGGTGGTGATGACGCTCGTCATCTTCGTCTATCGCGAGTGGCGTGGCGCTCTGTGCTGCGTTATCCCGCTCATCCTTGCGACCATCATCGGCAACTGGTTCCTGACCGCCGCCGGTATCGGTCTCAAGATCTCGACCTTGCCCGTGCTCGCCATCGCGGTCGGCATCGGCGTCGATTACGGCATCTACGAGTACAATCGAATTCAGCGCTATATGCGCATGGGCGTCACACCCTATGCGGCCTATCTCCAGGCGCTGAACGACGTCGGCTCGGCGACCATGTTCACCGGCGGCACGCTTGCCATCGGCGTCTCGACCTGGTCGTTCTCGGCGCTGAAGTTCCAGGCCGACATGGGTCTGCTGCTCACGTTCATGTTCATCGTCAACATGGTCGGCGCCGTGACCTTGCTGCCTTCGCTCGTCGCAGCCTTCGAGTACATCTGGCCGCTGAAGCGCAAGCCGCTCACCGAAGACGAAGCCCGCGCGATCCGTCACGCGCACTAGGCTTCGCTTTCACGAAATGCAAAAGGGCGGCCTCCAGGCCGCCCTTTTTGTTTTGTGTGGTCGGTCTATTTTCCCGCCAATCCCGCTCGTCATGGCGCGGCTTGTGCGGGCCATCCACTAAAGCCAGGCCAATTCAGGCGCCGTAGAAGAAACGCTCTTCGGCGATCTTGCCGTTCTTCAACGTATAGATGCCGACCTCGTCGAGCTTCATGCGCTCGCCCGTCGCCTTCACGGTCTGGTCGATGGAGAAGCGGACAACGAACTGGTCGCCGTTCACGTAAGGGTCGCCGGCTTCGAAGCCGTGTATCTCGTTGGCGGACATCCAGGCTTCGCCCTTGGCGCGCGCCGCCGCTATGCCGCGCGACACCGCCGCGTCGCCCGCAGGCTCGACGCTCACCACATCGGCCGCCCAGTATTTTTCTCCGGCTTCGTCGAACCGTGCCTCACGGCACATGGCCACGAGGTCTTTTGCAATCGCCAGCGTGTTTGTCATGCCTTGCTTCCTTCTTCGCATTCTTGGGAAACTGGAAGCTAGCGACATTCTCCTGACAGCCTTGTGTCAGCAGACTGGCAGGGACATGAAAAAAGGGCGGCTCTTGCGAGCCGCCCTTTGCCATCGCGCGCGCTTTGAGGGAAAGCGCCCGAGGCGGATCATTCGGCGGGACGTGTCAATCGGCAGGGCTGGGCGTTAGCGCCGCCGTTTCAATCTCGTCGTCGCTCAGGTTCTTCGGCGCCAGCAGCAGATACATGGCGGGCGTGATGAGGCGCGACAGGAAGGTCGAGGATAAAAGCCCGCCGATGATGACCCAGGCGAGCGGCGAATAGAGGCCGGAGCCCGAGACCGCCAGCGGCAGAAGCCCGCCGACGGCGGTGGCCGATGTGAGCAGCACCGGCAGGAAGCGGATTTCGCCCGCCTGCTCGATGGCGTCCATCAGCGGCACGCCTGCCTTGCGCAGCTGGTTCGTGAAATCGACCAGCAGGATCGAGTTCTTGATCTCGATGCCGATCAGCGCCACGAAGCCGATGACGGCGGTGAAGGAGAGCGTGTAGCCCGAAAAGAGCAGCGCCATGATGCCGCCGAAAATCCCGAGCGGGATCACGCCCGCGACGACCAGCGTGGCGCGGAAAGAACGGAATTCGAGGATCAGCACCGCGAGAATGCCGAAGATCGCCACGAGGATCGCGTTGGTCAGGCCCGCGAAACTTTTCGACGCCGCTTCCGCCTCGCCGCCCTTGCTGAAGCGATAGCCCGGCGGCAGGGGCTCGGAGGCGAGCTTCTGGAAGATTTCGTCGGTGAGCTTGGCCGTGTTGTAGCCGGTCTTGTTATAGGCGGTGATCGTCACCTGACGTTCCCGGTTGTAACGCTCGATGCGGCTCGGTCCGAGTTCGAGATGCGGCGCGGCCAGAAGCCCCAGCGGCACGGAGCTTCCGCTGGTCGTCGGCACATAAATCTGGCCGAGATCGGAGACCGCGTGATGGCTGTCGAGCGGCAGGCGCACGGTGATGTTGTATTGCTCGCCGTTCGACTCGCGGTAGATGCCCGCCGCCTCGCCGACGATGGCGAGACGCACCGTGCGGTCGATTTCGCCCGGCGCGACGCCGACCATCGCCGCCTTCTCGGTGTTGATGCCGAGATTGAGGTCGGTGCGGTCAAGCCGCATCGGGTTCGTCACGTCGCGGATGCCCGGCGTGTCCTCGATCATGCGGGTGACGCGGGCCGAGATTTCCTTCAGCACCGGCAGATCGGGGCCGACGATGCGCACCGCCACGGGGGCCTCGATCGGCGGGCCGTTCTGGAAGATGCGCAGGATGATCTGGGCGCCGGGATATTTCACGAAATCGGCGCGCAGCGCGTCCATCAGCTTGGGCGTGTCCACCTCGTCGTAATGATCGAGTTCGGTGAAGACCTCCGCCATGTTGGCGCGCGTGTCCATGGAGCGGACGTTGTAATAGATCTGCGGATTGGCATGGCCGAGGTTCGACATCAGCCAGCGGATTTCAGGATGCTTGCGCAAGACCTTCTCGACATAGTGCAGCGCCTTTTCGGTCTCGTCCTGCCCCGTGCCTTGCGGCATTTCGATCTGGACGAGGAACTGCTTGCTGTCGGCGGCCGGAAACAGGCTGAAGCCGATAACAGGCATCAGCAGCAGGCTCGCAAAGCACATGGCCAGCGCGCCGATCACGGCGGTCTTGGGCCAGGCCAGCGCCTTGTGCAGCAGCGGGCGATAGACGCGATGAATGCCGCCCATGACGATGCGCAGGAAGATGTTGCCTTCAGGGTGCGTCTTGTCGCTGAGCAGGCGGCTCGACAGGAAGGGGATGATCGTCAGCGACACGAAGAGCGAGGCGATGATCGTGAAGACCACCGCGACAGGCAGCGAGCGCGTGAATTTGCCCGCACCTTCGGGCAGCGAGAGCAGCGGCAGGAAGGCGAAGAGGAGCGCCGCCGTGCAGCCGACCACCGCAATCGAGATTTGCGACGTCGCCGCGATCGCCGCTTCAAGCCGCCCCTTGCCCTCTCTTATGTGCCGCTCGATATTCTCGACGACCACAATACTGTCATCGACGAGAAGGCCGAGCGCCAGCACGAAGCCCGCGATGGAAAGCTGGTTCAATGAGAAGCCCGCGAAGTCGAGCAGCGACAGACCGATGGCGAGCGACAGCGGGATCGAGACCATGACGATCAGCGAAGCGCGCGGTCCCAGCGGCAACAGCGTGATGATGACGAGGCCGACGGCAATCGCGAAGTCGCGGTAAAGATGGCCGAGCCGCTCGCCGACCGCGACCGACTGGTCGAAGCCGCGTTCGAGCACGATGTCTTTGGGCAGGCGCGTCTCGAAATCGTCGAGCACCTTGTAGACGCCGTTGCGCATGTCGAAGACGTTCTGGTTTTCCTTCTGGTTCGCGGTGACGAAGATCGCCCGCTTGCCGTTGTACCAGGCGAGATGGCCGGCCTCTTCCTGCGACCACGACACGTCTGCGACATCGCCGACGCGGACGTTGCGCCCGCCATAAGAGCCGATCACCGTGTCGGTGATCTGGCGCAGGTTCTTGTAGCCGCCGGTGGTCTTGATGTTGAACTGGCGCGCACCGGACTGGATCGGGCCGCCGGGAATGTCGCTGCTCTCCGCGCCGATGGCGTTGGCCACCGCCGTCACCGGAATGCCGAGGCTCGCAAGCCGTCCGAAATTGACCGCCACGCGCACTTCGGTGGGCGGCAAACCCCATATCCTGGTTTCGCGCACGCCCGGCGCGCGGTCGATGGCGTCGCGCAAATCCTTGGCGACGTCCTCGAACTCGCGGGCGCTCGCCGTCTCGCTCACCAGCGCCACCTGAATGGTGTTGGTCAGCGACGGCCGAAACTTGTCGACCTGTATCGTCTGGATGCCCGCGGGCAGGCTTGCGCGCAACGCGTTCACTTCGCGCACCACATCGTCATAGCTCTTGTCGGGATCTGGCACCGACCAGCTGAATTGCACATTGATGCTGGCGACGCCGTCTTCGGCGCGGCTTGCGATATTGTCGAGATCGTCGAGCCCGTTCACCGCATCTTCGATGGGCTTCACGATCAGCTTTTCCATGTCGGCGGGATCGGCACCCGGCATGATGACGGTGACGACGGCGAAGGGTGCGGCGAAGTCGGGGTCTTCGGCGCGGGGAATGTGCTGGAAGGTGTTGAGGCCCATCATCGCGAGCAGGCCGAAAAGCACGAGCGTGAATTGCCAGTTGCGGACGAAGAAGCCGCTGATCTTGCCGAGGATCATGTGCGCGGCTCCACCTTCTGCGTTTCGGCGGCGAGATCGGTGACGATCTTCACCTTGCCGCCGTCGCGCAGATAAGGCGCGCCCGCGCTCACCACTTTCGTGCCGGGTTTCAGCCCGTCCGAGATCAGTACGTCATCGCCCTCGATCCCGGCAACGGTGACGCGCGTCAGATGCGCGGTGCCCGTCGCGTCGTCGATCACATAGACGGTTGCGGTCGAGCCATGCCCCTCGAGGATCGCCGAGGCCGGAATGGCGGCCCGGCCTTGCGCGAGGCCATGCGGGCGGATGCGCGCCTGGCCCATGAAGCCGCTCTCGACGCCCTTGGGCACATTCTCGAGCGCCACTTCGATCTCGAATGTGCCGGTCTTTGTGTCGCTCATCGCGGCGATGCGGCGCACGGCCCCGGTCACGATTTCAGTGGGAAAGGCGTCGAGCTTGACGTCGGCGCGCGCGCCCACATCGAGGCGTGCGACGTCGCGGTCGCTCAGGCTCGCGCGCAGAATATAGCTCGCCGTGCCCTGGCTCACCGTCAGCACCGTGCCGCCCGGCGCAACAATCTCGTTGATGTCGGCATGACGCGCCAGCACCACGCCGTCCGACGGCGCGGTGATGACGGCGAGGCTGCGGTCGAATTCGACGCGGCGGCGGTCGGCCTGCGCCATGTCGAATTCGCTTTTCGCGTCCTGCACTTTTTGTTTGCTGATGAAACCCTTGGCGAGCAGCGGTTCGATGCGGGCGAGATCGCGCCGGGCCTTTTCGCTCGCGGTTGCGGCGCGGGCGGCTTCGGCGTCGATTTCGCGTTGGTCGAGTTCGGCCAGCACCTGCCCCTTCTTGATGCGGTCGCCGGTATCGACGCTCAGCACTTTCAGCAAGCCGCCGATCTTGAAGGAGAGCGCGCCCTCCTTGTCGGAGCGGACGATGCCGTAGGCGGTCACGTCGGCGCTTTCAGGCGCTTCGCGCGCGGCGGCGACAAGAACCGGGGTGGCGGGGACTTCGGCGGCTTCCTTCGGCGCGCCGTCGCCGCAAGCGCAGAGCCCCAAAAGGGCCGGAGCCATTGCCGAAACGGCGATCGCCGCCCGAAAAGTGCGTGAAATCGCCATGCCCCTGATCCCCATTTGTTACCTAACGGCGTTTATTTAGTGGGTCTTGACGACTGGTCAAGCCCTGCCGAACGGTGTTAGGTAAGCAAATGCCGCCAAAAATCGCTGCCAAGGCCCAAAAGCCCGTCCGCCCCTCCGTCAGTCGCGCCCCCTCCAGCGTTCCAAAGCCGCCGCGCCGCCGTCTGCCGCCCGCCGAACGGCGCAGCCAGATCATCGACGCGGCCCGCGCGCTCTTTGCCGAAGGCGGCCTCGACAAGGTGTCGATGCGCAACATCGCGCGCCGGGTCGGCATCACCCAGGCGGCGATCTATCAGCATTTCGAAGACAAGGAAGCGATCCTGTTTGCCATCGCCGAAGGTTTCTTCACGCAGATGCTGGAGCGCAGCGAGGCGGCGGCGCAGGAAATCGAATGCCCCATCGAACGGCTCCGGCAGTCGATGTACGGCTATATCGAAAGCGGCCTCGCTCATCCCGAAGAATACAGGCTCGTCTTCATGACCCATGCGCCGGGGCTGAAGCGTCAGGGCGGCCATCGTCCGGGACCTTGCCTCGCGCCGTCGATCCAGCTTTCAAAGGGCCAGCTTGCCTATGCGCATATGCAGGATCAGGTGCGCGATCTCGTTGCCTCCGGCCTCATCCGCAAGGGCGATCCCGAAGCCATCGCCGAAGCGATCTGGGCGGCGGGCCACGGCGTCGTTTCGCTGCTCATCACCCATGTCGACTTTCTATGGGACAAAGAGAAGCTCATGGAAACGCAGATGAACATGATCTTCGAGGGCTTGCTGCCCGATGACAGCCCGGCGCGTAAAACGCTGCGTGGCAAGCGTTAAAGCGCCATCGCGTCGGGGACGCCCGCGCCGATATTGATGAACTTCTTGGCAATCGCCGGGCGTATCTCGAGCGGCCGGCCGGTCTGCTTGTATTCCGGCAGATCGCTGCCGATCTCAAACATCAGCACCAGTCCGACATGCCCGCCGGTCGCGTCGTCGGTCAGCGGAAAATGCGTGATCTCGATCAGGCTGTTATAGCCGCGCTCGTAAATCACCGGCGCCGCCGACCACGTCGCGCAAGGATGCCGCACGCAGCTGCGCAAATGCGCCGCCTGATAGGGACGGTCGGGCACCAGATCGAGATAATCGTGCCCCGTCATGTCGAAGCCGGCCAGATTGCGCAGCGCCCCGCCGACAAGGCGAATGCGCGTCGTCACCGGCGGCGCGGGATTGATGTCGAGCAGCAGAATATTGGCCAGCAGCCGCGCCGCGCGTTCGGGTCGGAAGCTCGAACGCATCGGGATCAATCCCTCGCGCGGCAGGTCGCGCCACATGGCTTCAAAGGCAAGGCTCTGCGCCGAGCGCGTCGGGGTGTGGGGCTCGCTGTCGGTCTTCTGCAAATTGAACATGGAGGACTGAGTGACCGCAGGTGGATACCGTGACTGACCCAATAGACAGTCCAAGCTTCAAAAACGTCTTAATGAAGCCGCGCTTGTCTTTAAACGAAGCGGCAAGGAGCGGCGGGTTTTTCATTCCCTTTGCTATTTGCGTCTTCTTCAGGCGCCCGAGATCGGAGCTATCCTTCGAGACGCCCGCTGTCGCGGGCTCCTCAGGATGAGGATCGTATTTTTTCAGCCTCGCGCAGCCCCTCACTCAATCCCTCATCCTGAGGAGGCGGCAAAGCCGCCGTCTCGAAGGACGAGGCCTCTGAGCCCGCGAGGCCGCGGCTTTCGCCTCTCTCATTCTTCATTCACTTGCCGTCATGGCCCGGCTTGTCCGGGCCATCCACGCCTTCCTTTCGCTCAACGAAAGACGTGGATGCCCCGCATAAAGCGGGGCAAGGCGAACAGGACATTCCTTTCGACACCACGAAGGGAACCCCCAATCCTCACTTGACTAAACAGTCATTAAATGACTACATAGTCATATTGAGGATCGGGAGACCGCCATGGCC
>DASYEM010000089.1:0-30565 GCA_036499025.1 Parvibaculum sp.
CAGGGGGCGTTCGTGGGTGAAGCTCGCGGCTCGCAATCCTGGCACAGAAGCTCAACTATCAAACATGGAGACGTCGCATGACGTTGAGACAAGTTCTGCTGGCAGGCACCGCGCTCGGTGCCGCAGCGATGCTCGCAGGTCCGGCTTTTGCCGGTTCGGCCGGCGCAAGCCAAGGCGAGATTAACGCGCTGAAGTCGCAGGTTGAGGCGCTGACGCAGCGGCTCGACGATCTGCAGATTCAGTCCGGCAATGACATTAAGGAAATCAAAGAGAAGCAGGACGCGACCTCGCTCTCGATGGAAAACGGCGCGCCTGTCTTCAAGACGGGCGACGGCCTCTTCACCATGGCGATCAAGGGCCGCGCGCATCTCGACATGGCGTCGGGCGATGCGAGCGGCGGGCTGACCCGCTACAATTCGGGCGCCAACTTCCGCCGCGCGGAAATCGGCGTCGAAGGCACGTTCATGCGCGACTGGGGCTATGTGTTCGGCCTGCAGTTCGGCGGTTCGGGCGTCGAGAACGGCGGCACGGGAACGACTTCCAGCCAGTTCATCAAGAACGCCTACATCACCTATAACGGTTTCGGCAAAGGCTTCATTCCGAAGATCGGCGCCGGCGAGCTGCCCTATACGCTCGAATATGCGACGAGCTCGAACGACATCACCTTCATCGAACGCGCGGCGGCGGTGAACGAAAACATCTCGATGGGTTCGGATGACGGCCGCGTCTTCGTCGGCGCTCAGGGTTCGACGAGCCACCTCTTCTACGGCGGCTGGTGGACGCGCTCGAAGACGGGTGAAGCAGGCGCCAATGCGTCTGAACGCGACAATGCGGTCGGCCGTCTCGCCTATGCCTTCCAGCCGAGCGAAAAGTCCAACGTGCATATCGGCGCGTCGGGCACCTACACGTTCAATCCCGGCACGTCGCTCAGCTTTTCCGACCGTCCCGGCATTCGCGTCTCGGACGTCAAGTACATCAACACCAACGGCTTCACCAACATGAAGGACGCCTATGTGTTCGGTCCTGAACTGGCGGCGAGCTACGGTCCGCTGAAGGTGCAAGGCGAGTACTACCACTTCAACGTCGCCGACGCGCTGCATGCCGGTTTTGCCAATCGCGACTACTCCTTCGACAGCTGGTACGCGCAGGCGAGCTGGGTCATCACGGGCGAACCCTACAAGTACTCGATGGCGAAGGCCGCTTACGGCGGCGTGAAGCCCGCGAGCCCCTTCTCGCTCGGCGGCAGCCCCGGCGCCTGGGAAGTCGCGCTTCGCTACTCCGATAGCGATCTCAATGACGGCACGTTCAAGGGCGGCCACGAGAAGCTCTATACGGCCGGTCTGAACTGGTACGTCAATAACAACATCCGCTTCATGCTCAACTACATCTATGGCGATGAAGAGCAGCCGAACGGAGCCAATACGACGACGGTGGACGGCAAGTTCAAGTCCGTCGCGCTGCGTACGCAGATCGCTTTCTGATCCGATCCTCGCAGGTCAAATCAGACGGAAAACCCCGGTGCGAAAGCACCGGGGTTTTTTGTTGTCGTGGCCGATGAAAGTTGCCGGTTGTTGTCGTCCGGTTGGCGAACCAGACGCCTGCACCCGTTGCCTGCCGACACAATGCGTGACGAGAGGCGGATAATCCCCGGTAAAAGGCCTAGGGTGGATGGAGATTTTTCTGTCCCCGTTTTCGCGCGAACATTCTTATTCCCGGTTTCCGGGCAAAGAAAAGCCCCGCCGAGGGGAGAGCGGCGGGGCGAAGTTTGCGAGGGGGTCTTCTCGCGAGGAATTAGCCGAAGCGACCGGTGACGTATTCTTCGGTGCGCTTTGAATGGGGGTTGGTGAAGACTTCCTTCGTCGCGCCATATTCGATCAGGCGGCCGAGATACATGAAGGCCGTGTTGTCCGACACGCGGGCGGCCTGCTGCATGTTGTGGGTGACGATGACGATGGTGTAGGTCGATTTCAATTCTTCGATGAGCTGCTCGATGCGCATGGTGGCGATCGGGTCGAGCGCCGAACAGGGTTCGTCCATCAGCAGGACTTCCGGGTTACCGGCGATGGCGCGGGCGATGCAGAGGCGCTGCTGCTGACCGCCGGAGAGACCGAGCGCGCTTTGATCGAGGCGGTCCTTCACCTCTTCCCAAAGCGCCGCGCCCTTCAGCGAGGCTTCGCAGGCTTCGGCGAGGAGCTTCTTGTTCGTCACGCCATCGACCTTCAAGGGATAGGTGACGTTTTCGGCAATGGTCATCGGGAAGGGATTGGGCTTTTGAAAGACCATGCCCATGCGCTTGCGCAAAGCGATGACATCGACCTGAGGCCCGAAGATCGGTTCGCCCGACAGGCGCACATCGCCCGCGACGCGGAGATGGTCGATCAGATCGTTCATGCGATTGAGCGAACGCAGCAGCGTGGACTTGCCGCAGCCGGACGGACCGATCAAGGCGGTGACCATGCCCTTTTGAATTTCCATCGAGACGCCGTGGAGCGCCTGCGCGCTGCCGTACCAGAGCTTGAAGTCGCGGATCGAAAGTTCGACGCCGGACGGGCTCTGGACCGGGTGATAGACGGTCGGATCGTAGACGTCGGTGCCTGCGGAGGCGGGCATTTCGTCTTTGCGTGCTGCCGTGGCGGTTGCCATGTCGGTATTCCTCTTGTCGAAAATCAGAACTTGTCGCCGGCAAAGCGGCGCTTCAGCCGGTTGCGGACATTGATCGAGACGGCGTTGAGCGCCAGCACCAGCGCGAGAAGCACCAGCGCGGTGACGAAGACCATCGAGCGTCCGGCTTCGGAATTGCGCGACTGGAAGCCGACGTCATAGATGTGAAAGCCGAGATGCATGAAGGAGCGTTCGAGATGCACGAAGGGGAAGACCGCATCGACGGGAAGCTCGGGGGCGAGCTTGACGACGCCGACGATCATCAGCGGCGCGACTTCGCCCGCGCCGCGCGCCATCGCAAGGATGAGGCCGGTCATAATGCCGGGCATGGCGCGCGGCAGAACGATCCATTTGATCGTCTGCCATTTCGATGCGCCGCAAGCCAGCGAGCCTTCGCGCATCGAGCGCGGCACGGAGGCCAGTGATTCTTCCGTCGCGACGATGACGACGGGCACGGTGAGCAGCGCCAGCGTCAGCGAGGCCCAAAGAAGACCGCCGGTGCCGAAGGTCGGGCTCGGCAGGCGCTCTGGATAAAACATCTGGTCGATGGAGCCGCCGAGCACATAGGCGAAGAAGCCGAGGCCGAAGACGCCGTAAACGATCGACGGGACGCCCGCGAGATTGTTGACGCAAATGCGGATCAGCGAAACGATGCGGCCCTGCCGCGCATATTCGCGCAAGTAAAGCGCCGCCATGATGCCGAAGGGCGCGACGAGAAGCGCCATCACGACCGTCATCACGAAGGTGCCGAAGATCGCGGGCCAGACACCGCCTTCGGTATTGGCTTCGCGCGGCTCGGCGGTCAGGAACTCCCACCAGCGCGAGAGATAGACGCCGGTCTTCTGGGCCAGAGACAGATCGTTGGCGAGGTAATAGCGGACGAAATTGGACAGCGGGAATTCGCGCACCTCGCCGCCGATCTCGGCGGCCTTGACGGTGATCGCTTCATCGCGCGCGCGCACAGCCCGCACCTCGCCCGACAGACGGTCGAAATCCACCGTCAGCTTTTTTGTCTCAGTGGCGGCGTGAGCGGCGGCGGCGAGCATTTCGGGCGAGCCCGTGCCGTAGTCGATTTCGGCGCGGCGGACGGAAAGACGCAGATCGTTGATCTCGCGATTGACCTCGCCGACGCCGCTCTTTTCGATGCCGATGCGCTTCTCGCGCAGACCGCGCGCTTTTGCATTGGCGGCGTCGAGCGTCTTCATGCCGGGATTGGCAATGGTCTTGCCGTCGATGGCGAGCGAGCGGACATTGCCGATCAGAGCGCCCCATTCCTGGCGTTCGACCAGCATCATGTTCTTCGGGTGGGTGAGGCTCTTCACCTCGAAGACCGGCACCCATTCAAAATCATTGCCGTAGAAATCGTAATTGCCGATGCGGTAAAGCGTGCGATCGGCGAAGCCGCCCCTCTCCTCGATCCCGGCGCGGATGCCGGTGGGCAGTTTCGCCAGCGCCTCGGCGGTCGGCTTGTAGCTTTCCGTGCGCATCGGCTCGCCCGCGATGACGCGGCCGCTCGTCATGGTGACGACGTCGATGGGCTTGGGCCAGAAGGCGGTGAAGCCGTTCCAGAAGATCAGCGCGAGAAAGCCGACAATCATCATCAAGCCGAAGGCGAGCGAACCGCCCATGGCCCAGACCATCGGTTCGCCGCGCGCCGTCAGATCGCTCGCCTTGCGGCGATTGACCTTGGCGAGACTTGCCGCGGCGTTCCTCGACATCTCGTTTGAAACTTCGTCGCTCATGCGTGCCATATCGACCATGGGTCTATCTCAAACTCGGTTAAAGCTGCGCGGCGCGCTTGCGGAAGCGCTGGCGGACGATTTCGGCAAGCGTGTTCAGAACGAAGGTCATCACGAAGAGAACGAGGCCGCAGAGGAAGAGCGTGCGATAGAGGCTCGAATCCTTCACCGCTTCAGGCAGTTCGACATTGATGTTGGCCGAGAGCGCGCGCAGGCCGTTGAAGAGGCTCCAGTCGAGGATCGGCGTGTTGCCCGTCGCCATGACGACGATCATCGTCTCGCCCACCGCGCGGCCAAGGCCGATCATGATGGCCGAGAAGATGCCGGAACCGGCGGTCGGCAGAATGACCCAGGCGGCGGTCTGCCATTTCGTCGCGCCGCAGCCGAGCGAGGCCGAGCGCAGATGCTCGGGCACCGCGCCCAGCGCATCTTCGGCAATCGAGTAGATGATCGGAATGACCGCGAAGGCCATGCCGAAAGAGGCGATCAGCGTGTTGCGCTGAATGTAGGTGTCGACAATGCCGCCGCGCGCATCGAAGCCTGCGCCGCCAAGGATCGTCGCGGCGAGCGCGGCGAGCGCGAAAGCGGCGATGGTGAGGCCGAGCCAGCGGCCCAGCTCGTAGGCGCCCGCGACGTGATAGGGCTTGCTCCGCAGGCGGTCGCGCCATGACGCGCCGAGGAGACGGCCACCGAAGCTGAAGACCGCGATGAAGGAGAGCGGCAGCAACAGCAGGAAGATGAAGGGCGCGGCAGAGCCCGAGCCCGAGGTCCAGGCCTTGAAGTCGCCGCCGAAGAAGCCGCGTTCGACAAGCGGCCCGAGCTGCATCGCCGCCCAGATGCCGAGGACCATCGCAAGGAAGAAGGCGATGAGTTTCGGAATGCCGTCGAGGCGGAGCGCCACGGGCTGCGGCAGAAGTTGCCAGAGGAAAGCGAGGCCGATCAGCGTCAAGGGTATGACGCCGAAGGCAATGACGATGGCGGCGATCCAGTTCTCGACGATGGGCGAGAGAACGAGGGCGACGACGAAGCCGATGACGACGGACGGCAGCGACGCCATCAGCTCCATGACGGGCTTGACCACCGCGCGGACGCGGAAGTGCATGAATTCGGCGGTGTAGATCGCGGCTAGAAGCGCGATGGGCACGGCGAAGACCAGCGAATAGATCGCGCCCTTGATGGTGCCGAAGATCAGCGGCACGAGGGAGAGCTTGGGCTCGGCGCTGTCGGTGCCCGATGTCGATTGCCACGTGTAGCCGGGGGCCGGATAGCCTTCATACCAGACCTTGCCGAAGAGCGAGGCGATGGTGGTTTCGGGATGCGGCACGTCGAAGGACCAGTTGCGAACCTCGCCGTCCTTGCCGATGGCGAGCGCGCCATTGTCGCGGGGCGCGAGGATCAAGGTGGCGACGGGCGAGAGCTTGCCGCCCGAGGGAAAAGTCAGAACCCGGCGCTCGGTCGTCGCGTGATAGAGCGCGACTTCGCCTCTTGCATCCGCGCCGATGAAAAGGCGCGTGCGCTGGCTCACCGCCAGATGTTCGATGGGCGCGGGCTGCGGACCGAAGTCATGGATCTTCGTCAGCACGTTGCCGTCGGCGGTCTTTTGCGATTTGCGATCGATCTGGCTCCAGATCGAGAGCGATTTGTCGGCGCCCGCGACGATCAGCGAATTCTCGCCGTTGAGATAGGCGATGGCCGTCGGCTTGACGCCCGCCGGGAGCAGCTGTTCGGTTTCGGCGAGCCTGGCATGCGCCGGATCGCGCGTGTCGAAGCGATGCACCATGCCGTCATTCGTCGCCACCAGCAGGCGGTCGCCGGAGGTATTGAGCAGCACCGAGGCGATGTCGGCGACGTTGAGGCCGGTCGGGACTTCGGTGTTTGAAATCGTCGTCGAGGTTTCGCCGGTCATCATATTGACCTGGGCGTAAGCCGAACTCAGACGCGCCGTGCCCTTCTCGTCGATGGAGGCGAAGGTTTTGACCGGGCGTTCTTCCGTGCCGCCGACGCGATAATCGAGAAAGCGGATCGGCGTGCCTTGCGGCGCGACCTGCGCGGAAGCCTCGAGCTTCACGGCGGGCTGGAGACGGCGGACCTGCTTGCCCGCGACGTTCAGATAGATCGCGACGCCGTCGGTGCGGTCGCCGCCGGGCAATGTCGTGACGTTCGCGGGCAGCGCGGCGGCGGGCACGATGGCGCTGTCGATGGCGAGGCTGCCGAGGCGGACCGTGCCGTCGGGAAAGCCGAAGGCGACATCATCGCCCTGAAGGGTGCGCGCGAAAGCGGTGGGCGCGGCGGCGGCTCCTGTGCCGGTATTTGCGTTGGCGTTTGCGCCGGGGGCGTTGGCGAAATCGAAGGCGAGACCGCTGATGCGTCTGCCGCTCGGGACGTGGAAAGCGGTGAGCTTGCCGTCCTGCGAAAGTTCGAGACCCAGCGTTCGATATTCATCGACCGAGGTCGAGATCACATGCTCGCCGGTGAGGTCGAGTTTGTAGCGCGTCGCGTCGCTCGCCGTGCCGCTGCCGAAGAGGGGCACGGCAACCCAGACGAGAAACAGCATGATGGCGAAGACGGTGAGGATGACGAAGAAGCCGCCGATGGTGATGATGCGTCCGGCGAGCTTGTCGGCGAGCAGCACCGACGATTTCGTTTTCTTGTCGCGCCTGTAAACAACGGAACGGCGCATGCCGTCCGGCGTCGGCGCATCGGGCATCGTGGCGTCTGTCATCTTTTATCGCTTCACGAAAATGGCGTCAGGATGGAAGGCGAAAAGCCGGCGGGCGAACCCGCCGGCTTCGATGTCACTTCAGGCCGAGCTTGCCGAGTTCCTGCTGTGCGAAGACATAGGGCATCGGGAAGTAGCCATCCTTGGAGGTGTCCTTCTGGCCGTTGAGCGAGAGGACGTAGCGGAAGAACTCGCCGCGCAGCGGATCGAGCGCCGTCGAGGGGTTCTTGTTGACGTAGATGTAGAGGAAGCGCGTGATCGGATAGGCGCCCGTATAGGCGTTCGCCTGATTGGCTTCGACGCATTGGCCGTCGCGGCCCGCGACCTGGATCGCCTTGACGTCGGCGGTGCGGTAGCCGATGCCCGAATAGCCCATCGCGAACTTGTCGGCGGCGACGCCCTGAACGACGGCGGAGGAGCCGGGCTGTTCTTTCACCGTGTCGAGATAGTCGCCGTTCACCATCGCCACTTCCTTGAAGTAGCCATAGGTGCCCGACGCCGAGTTGCGGCCGAAGAGCGAAATCGGCTTGCCGGCCCATTCGCCCGTGAGGCCGAGATCGCCCCAGGTCGTGATGGCTTTGGAGCCCGAGAGGCGGCTCTTTGAAAAGATGCCGTCGAGCTGCGTCAGCGAGAGGCAGGTCAGCGGATTGTCCTTGTGGACGAAGATCGCGAGCGTATCGACGGCGACGCGGACCTGCGTCGGCTTGTAGCCGTATTTCTGCTCGAAGCTGTCGATCTCGGCGGCCTTCATCGGGCGCGACATCGGGCCCAGCTGCGAGGTGCCGGCGATCAGCGCGGGCGGGGCGGTCGACGAGCCCTTGCCTTCGACTTCGATTTTTACCGTCGGATATTGGGCGCGGTAATCTTCCGACCACAGCGTCATGAGATTGTTCAGCGTGTCTGAGCCGATGGATTTCAGGCTCCCGGACACACCGGTCGTCGGCTGGTACGGCGTGTACCGGCTGTCGATGTCGATTGCGAACGCGCTGGTGGCAGAGATGCTCACCGCAAGCGCGCCCAGGAGAGTTCCGATGCGCTTCATAAGAGTGGTGACCTTGTGCAAGAGAAAGGCTGTTGAAAAGAAAGGCTGGCGTGCGGCGGCTTCCCCGCCCCGCTGCCGTTCTTAGTTTCGGGCCGTGAAGCCCCTGCAACGGTTTTGCGACGGATGGATGACAGCGCAGCGCAAAGCGCGGATTCCGGGCGAAATCCGTCATCGGAAATGTGTGAGGCTGTGAAAATCGGCGCGGGACGTGGCGAAGCTGTCACAGAGGGTGGCACGCAAACAAAAAGGCGCGGCGGAAAATCCGCGCGCCTTTGTCTTCTCGATTATGGGCGGCGTCTCTAGATGTAAGGCGCGCGGGCGGCGGCGATGATGAAGCCGATGGCCGTCATGCCGAGCGCGAGGGCGACGGGGACGATGATGACCTGGATCAGCGCGCTCCAGCCGCTGACATGACCGGTCAGGGTTTCCATTTCCATATTCAGGAAATCGAGGAAGCCGCCCGCCTCGTCGCGGCGATCGAGAAAACGATCGGCGGTGCGTTTCAAAAGCCAGGGCGTGCCGAAGAAGACGGCGAGGAAGACCATATCGACGCCGAGCATCATCGCGCCTTCGGCCTCGCCGCCGAAGGTCGCCCAGAAGGCGCCGAAGAGCCAGACCCAACCGGCCAGCGCGGCGACATAGACGCCGGGGTGGAGGTCGGGGGCGGTGGGCGTGTTGCGGCCGCGCCAAATGGGCTGGGGGGAGGCGGTCATGATTTTACTCCTGGCTGGGCGCGCGAGGGATCGGCGGAGGCCGGGCTGAAGAACATGCCCATCTGCAAGCTCTCGGCGATGCGGCCCGCGCGCTCCATGAAGGCCTCCGCCGTTTCAGGGGCGCAGATTTCATCGACCGTCCGGCGAAAGAGTTCGAGCCAGCGCTCGAAATGGGGCCGCTGCACCGTTTTCAGGCGCATATGCGCGACCATCGGTTGGCCCTTGTAGCGGCCCGACATCAGCATCACCGACGACCAGAAGGCGAACATCTTTTGCAGATGCGGTTCCCAGTCGTCGCCGATGACGCGGGCGAAGATGGGGCCGAGCTTTTCGTCGGCGCGGACGCGCGTGTAGAAGGCGCGCACCACGGCTTCGATTTCAGCTTCGTCGGTCAGCGGCGCGGGGAGAGGCCGGCGGGGAGGTTTTGTCGTCTCGGTCATTCGCATCTCCTATAAGATGCATATTGGATACCTCTTTATATCTTGCCCTTTCGTTTAAAAGCAATATTATAGATACCTGTTTAACTGCGACAAATGATCCAAGGCAGCGCCCATGCGGTTAACGCTCTATACAGACTATTCCCTGCGGCTCCTGACCTATGTGGCGCTGAAGGGCGAGCGGCTGACGACGATCCAGGAGATCGCCGGGGCTTATGACATCTCGCACAATCATTTGATGAAGGTGGTGACGGAGCTTGGCCGCGCCGGGATCGTGGAAACCGTGCGCGGGCGCGGCGGCGGGCTCAGGCTGGCGCGCAAGCCCGAGGAGATCAACATCGGCGCGCTGGTCCGGCGCATGGAAGATGACGGCCAGCATGTCGAATGTTTTCAGGCGGCGACCAATGCCTGCGTGTTGACGCCGTCCTGCAAGCTGCGGCATACGCTGCGCGCGGCACTCGACGCCTATTACAGCGTGCTCGACGGGGTGACGCTGGCCGATCTGGTGGCGCAGCCCAAACCCTTGCGCAAGCTGCTCGCCATTCCCGCCTGATTACCTCAGGCCGTGCAGCCTTGCGCGTTCGATGTCGGCTTTCAGAGTGCGGGCGGCGAGCAGGAAGTGGAAGGCCGACCAGATCCAGACGACCGAGATCGTCAGCAGCGAATAGCGCAGCGATTCCTCGCCATAGGCCGGGTGATAGAGATCGCTGAGAATGCCCGCGAGCTGCGGCCCGAGGCCCATGCCGATCAAATTCAGAATGAGGAAGAGCACGGCGGAGGCTTGCGCGCGCATGCGCACGGTGACGAGCGCCTGCGTCATGGCAAGCGCGGGCGCGACATAGGCGGCGCCGGCAAAGGCTGGATAGATGAAGAAGCTCAGCGCCGTCACCTTGTCGCCGGACAGATACATGGCGGCGGAGAAGGGAAAGCAAAGACCGCCGACGATGCAAAAGACCCAGACGTTCCAGCGGATGTCGCGCTTGCCGAGCTTGTCGGCGAAATAGCCCGTGAAATAAGTGCCCGCGCCACCGGAGATGCCGATGATGAGGGCGAGCGAGGTGCCGATGGCGCCCGGCGACATTTCAAAGGAGCGGGCGAGGAAAGCGGGCAACCAGTTGACGCCCGCATAACCGCCGATGGCGGCGAGCGCCGCGCCGAAGGAAATGTGGCGGAAGGATTTCTGCGACCAGAGCAGGGAGAAGACTTCGCCGATGCGCGGGGCGTCGGCCTCGCCTTGCGAGGTCAGACCGTCGGCATGGCCGCGCTGCGGCTCCTTCAGGGTGAAGCGCACCAGAGCGGCGATGATGAGGCCCGGCGCGCCGACGATCATGAAGGCGGCACGCCAGCCATACCACTGGCTGACCCAGCCGCCGACGAGGAAACCGATCAGAATGCCGAGATTGATGCCGAGCGAATAAAAGCCCATCGCGGAAGCGCGTCTTTCCGGCGGGAACATGTCGGCGATCATCGAATGGGCGGGCGGGCTCGATCCGGCCTCGCCGACGCCGACGCCGATGCGGGCGAAAGCCAGCTGCGCGAAGCTGGTGACGAAGCCGCAAACGACCGTCATGCCGGAGAAGATCGTCAAGGCGAGCGTGATGATGTTGCGGCGGTTGCCGCGGTCGGCCCACATGGCGATGGGCACGCCGAGCGTGGCGTAGAAAATCGCAAAGGTGAGGCCCGAGAGAAAACCGAGCTGCGTGTCGGAAAGGTCGAGCGCGAGCTTGATGGGCTGAAGCAGGATGGCGAGGATCTGGCGATCCACATAATTCGCCGTATAGGCGAGCATCAACACCGTCAGCGCATAGTTGCGATAGGCCGGCGTGAAAGACGCCGCCGGACCTGCGCTCGCGGCACGCGCGAACCCGCCGCTCACCTGATCGGTCATCCCTTATCCCCTCCGCATTTTGCGTCTCTTCGGGCTCCCCGCCCGCGGTCGCATTTGACGCAAAGCCTAACAGGGGCGCGGGCTTTCGCAAGCGGATCAGCCGTCACAAACCCTTGAGAAGGCATACATTTCTGTCAGCACGGCGGGGCCTTCGCTAGGTGCCGCAGGGGCGACGGAGATGTCCGTTTTTGGCGAGCCGGACCCGGCGCGGGAGACTAGACTTCCTCCCATGACACCGGACCTCGACCCAGAGCTTTGCTACCGCGCCTTTCTGGCGAAAGACGCCCGATTCGACGGACGCATTTTTGTGTGCGTCACATCGACGGGCATCTATTGCCGACCGATCTGCCCGGCGCGGGTGCCGAAGAAAGCCAATTGCCGCTTCGTCGGCAGCGCGGCGGCCGCCGAAGCGGCGGGCTTTCGCTCCTGTCTGCGCTGCCGCCCGGAAACCGCGCCGGGAACGCCCGCCTGGGTCGGCACGCAAGCGAGCGTCGCCCGCGCGCTGCGGCTTATCGAGGAAGGCGCGCTGGACGAAGACGGCGTTGAAGAGCTGGCGGCGCGCGTCGGGCTCGGCGCGCGGCAGTTGCGGCGGCTCTTCCTTGCCCATGTCGGCGCGACACCACAGGCGGTGGCCGCGAACCGGCGCTTGCTGGCGGCCAAGCAACTCATCAGCGAGACGGATATGAGTTTTGCCGACATCGCCTTCGCGGCAGGGTTTCAAAGCCTCAGGCGTTTCAACGATGCGGTGCGGGCGAGCTATGGCGTGCCGCCGACAGCGCTGCGGCGCGGCGCGGCGCGCGCGAATATCGGCGACGCCATCGTGTTGCGGCTCGGCTATCGCCCGCCTTTCGACTGGGCGCGGATGCTCGGCTATCTGACCTTTCGCGCCATTCCCGGCGTCGAAGAGATTTCAGCCGCGCAATACAGGCGGACATTCCGCCTCGGCGCGGCGCGCGGCATGCTCGGCGTCGCGGCGGGCAAGAAGGCGAACACGCTCGACATATCCATTCGCAACGACGGTCATGTTCGCGCCAATAGCTCCGCACCGATCCGGCAAATCGCGGCGCGGGCGCGGCGGATTTTCGATCTCGATGCGGAGCCGACGGCGATTGCCTCGGCTTTCGCAGGCGACCCGGTGCTCGGACCACGGCTTGCGCAAGCGGGCGATATTCGCGTGCCGGGCGCTTTCGACGGGTTCGAGCTCGGCGTGCGCGCGATCCTCGGCCAGCAAGTCTCGGTCAAGGGCGCGACGACGCTGGCGGGCCGCGTCGTCACACGCTGCGGCGAAGCGCTGGCGCAACCCGACGGCGCGCTGACGCATTATTTCCCGACGCCGGAGGCGCTGGCGGAAGACGATCTCTCGGGCCTCGGGCTGACGGGCGGACGGATTTCGGCGCTGAAGAATTTCGCGCGCGCGGTGGCGGAGGGCGACGTGAACTTCAGCCCCGCCGCAAATCTTGAAGACAAGATCGCGGAGCTTTGCGCAGTGCCCGGCATCGGCCCCTGGACCGCGCATTACATCGCGCTGCGCGCGGTGGGCGAGCCCGATGCGTTTCCCGCCGCCGATCTCGGTTTGAGAAAAGCGGCGGGCGACGGCGTTCCGATTTCGACAAAGGCGATGGAGGAGATGTCGCAAAGCTGGCGACCGTGGCGCGGCTATGCGGCGCTGCTGCTGTGGATGCAACCGGATATTGAGCCCTCCCGTCTCGCGGCGGAGTGAAAGCCCCCCACCCGGATCGCTTTCGCGATCCGGCCTCCCCACGAGGGGGAGGCGAAGATGAAGGAAGAGGATGAGATGAAAAAACCGGATATGGCGAAGAGCGATTTCGCGTCCAAGAGCATCGCGTCGCCCATCGGCGATTTGCGGATTGTCGCCAGCGAAGAGGGACTGGCCGCGGTCGTTTTTCCGATCGAGACCAGACGCTCCTATGGCGATGCGCGCGGCGGCGACGCGGCGCGAATGCATCTCGACCGGACGATTGCAGCGCTGGCGGATTATTTCGCGGGCAAGCGGAAGGACTTCAGGGATCTGACGCTTGCACCGGCGGGCACCGCGTTTCAGCTCAGCGTCTGGACGGAGCTTTTGAAAATTCCGTTCGGCGTGACGAAGACCTATGCCGACATCGCGCGCCAGATCGACAACCCCAAAGGCGTGCGCGCGGTGGGCCTCGCCAATGGACGCAATCCCATTCCGGTGATCGTGCCGTGCCATCGCGTCATCGGCACGAACGGTTCGCTGACGGGGTTCGGCGGCGGCTTGCCGACGAAGAAGTGGCTGCTGGCGCATGAGGGCGTGACGACGCGGGAGATGATCTAGAGCGTCGGCATTCTGGATTGCCGCGAAGAAAGAAGACGTGGATACGCCGGGCAACCCCCGGATCAAGTCCGGGGACGGTGGCCTGTTGCGCATGACGGAATTTGGAGGCGCGGGCTTATCAAACAGTCTCTTACGCAAGCTGGCCGAAGCGCCTAGACTGAGGGCCGGTTCGGATCATCGGAGAGAATGACATGTTGGGCGGCAGTTACGGCGGACTTCTTGGCATCCTCATTCTGATCGCGGATATTTATGCGATCATCAGAGTGGCGCAGAGCAGCGCGGAGCCGATCTCCAAGGCGCTGTGGATCGTCGTGATCCTGTTGCTGCCGGTGCTCGGGCTCATTCTCTGGTGGCTGTTCGGCCCGAAGTGAAGCGGAGGGGTTCCGTTCACCCGCCGTGCCGCTGGCTCGGCATTTGACGCCCCTGGATCCCGGCACAAGGCCGGGATGACAGTTGCGGGTGGCTAGAGAAAGAGCGAGGCCAGATCCGGTTCGCCGTTTCTCGGCAAGGCGATCACTTTCACAGCCGTGAAGCGCGCAATGGTTTCGACCGTTTCTTCGAGCGGCACGGGCGCGGAAAGAGACTCGCTGACCACAATGGCGCGGGGGGTGAGGCCGTTGCGGTTCATCACGTCGAGCGTCGTCAGCGTGTGGCTGATCGTGCCGAGGTACGAACCGACGACGAGAAGCGGCGCGATGGCGTCGAGCGCCAGCATCCAGTCGAGGACGGTGTGGCGCGCATCGAGCGGCACCATCAGGCCGCCGACGCCTTCGATCAACAGCGGATCGTGGAGCGCCTGCCTTGCCTTGCAGTGATTGACCAGTTCATTGAAGTCGATTTCCGCGCCTTCGCGCGCCGCCGCCATGTCGGGCGAGAGGGCGGCTGTGAAACGCCAGCGGGAAATGTCCTCGGCGTTTTCATAGTCGGCGGGCTCACCCAAAGCGGCCAGCAGAGCCGCCGGGTCGCTTGCCGCGAATGTCGTCTCGTCGAGGCCGCTGACGATGGGCTTGATGGCGCGGACGGGAGCCCCTCGCGCGCGGAGCTGGCGAATCAGAAGCGCCGACACATAGGTCTTGCCGATGTCGGTGCCGGAGGAGGTGACGAAGATGGTGGTCATGGGTGGGACATTACCGAAGCGACGGGGGCTGATTTGAACCCTCTATTGTCATCCCGGCCTTGTGCCGGGATCCAGAGCGTCAAATGCTGAATACGGGGCTCCTGGACCCCGGGACAAGCCCGGGGTGACAGGCAATGGAAATCGCGCCGCCGCTCACTCGGCGGCCCTTCGCGGGAGGACGCGGTCGCGGACCAGCGTTGCAAGCCGCGCGATGTCTTCGTCCTTGTGTTCGGCGGTGAAGGTGAAACGCAGGCGCGCCGTGCCGGCGGGAACTGTGGGCGGGCGGATGCCGGTGACGAGGAAGCCTTGCGTCTCGAGCATGGCGGAGGCGGCGAGCGTCGCTTCGGCTTCGCCGATGATGAGCGGCACGATGGGACTTTCCGCAGACGGAAGATTGAGCGCACGGGTGAAGAGGTTTGCTTTCTTCACCGGCAGCGCCGCGTAGTCCGGGTTCTCTTCGATCACATCGAGGGCGACGAGCGCGGCGGCGACGGAGGCGGGCGGCAGGCCCGTCGAATAAACCAACGTGCGGGCGCGGGTGCGAATGAAATCGACGACCGGCTTGCTCGCGCAGAGATAACCGCCATAGGAGCCGATGGCTTTCGACAGCGTGCCCATTTGCAGCGACACATCGGCTTTCGCACCCGTGACGAAGCTGGAGCCTCGGCCCTCGCCCACAACGCCGATGCCATGCGCGTCATCGGTCAGCAGCCAGGCGTCGTATTTATTCGCCAGCGCGGCGAGTTCGGCGACGGGGGCGAGATCGCCGTCCATGCTGAAGACGCCGTCGGTGAGGATCAGGCAATGTTTGGCGCTGCCGCGATGCGCGGCGAGCAAGGCTTCGACATGGGCGAGATCATTGTGGCGGAAGATGTGCGAGGCCGCGCCCGACAATTTCGTGCCGGTGAGCAGGCAGGAGTGAGACAGTTCGTCGGCAAGGATCAGATCGCCCGCGCCCGCCAGCGAGGGGATGATGCCGAGATTGGCGAGGTAGCCCGAGCCGAAGATCACGCAGTCTTCGGCCTGCTTCAGTTTTGCCAGCCGCGTTTCAAGCGCGCCGAAAAGCGGGTGATTGCCGGTGACGAGGCGCGATGCGCCCGAGCCCGTGCCGTAACGGTCGGTCGCCTCTTTCGCCGCCGCGATGACTTTCGGGTGATGCGAGAGATTGAGATAATCGTTGCAGCAAAAGGAGATCAAGGTGCGACCATTGCGGCGCACTTCCACGGCGTTGTAGCGATCCGTCTCGACGAGGCGGCGGCGAAGCGTGCGCGCTTCCAGCCCGTCGAGCTTCGCGCTCGCGAAATTGTCGAGCGAGGCGCTCATGCGTTGACCCGGATCACCGGCTTGCCGACCATCTTGCGGTCGAGAAGGCGTTGCAGCACCGCGCCCGCCTCCGCGAGCGGGAAGCTCGCGGTGGGTTCGGGATGGATTTTGCCGCTCTCGACCCATTGCGTGAGCTTCGTCAACAACGGGCCGTTGGCCCGCGGGTTGGCGCGGATTTCGCCGCCCCAATCGACGCCGACGAGGGAGGCGCGTTTCAGCAGCGCGAGATTGAGCGGCAGTTTGGGAATCTCGCCATTGGCAAAGCCGACGACGAGATGGCGTCCGCCGGGCGCGAGGCAGCGGAAGGCGGTTTCGGAATAAGCGCCGCCGACCGGATCGTAGACGACATTCACGCCGCGCTTTTCGACCAGCGCGTCGAGGGCCTTGCGCCATTCGGCTTGCGAATAATCGAGCACCATGTCGGCGCCATGCGCCTTGGCGGCGGCGCGTTTTTCTTCCGAGGAAGCCGCCGCGATGACGCGCGCGCCCATGGCTTTGGCGACATCGATGGCCGCCATGCCGACGCCGCCCGCCGCGCCGAGGACGAGAACCGTCTCGCCGGGCTGGAGCTTGCCGCAATTTTCAAAGCCGTAAAGCGCCGTGCAATAGGAGACGAGGAAACCGGCGGCGGCTTCAGCACTCATGTCGGTCGGGATCGTGGTGCAGATCGCCGCCGGGATGGCGATTTTTTCCGAGAGCGCGCCGCGATTGGAGAGCGCCATGACGCGCGAGCCGATGAGGTCGCCCGAGACGCCCTCGCCCACCGCCTCGATCACGCCCGCGATCTCGCTGCCGGGAATGAAAGGCAGGGGCATCTTCACCTGATAGGTGCCGCGCACGAGAAGCGCATCGACATAGCCGAGCCCCGCGGCCTCGACATCGACCAGCACCTCGCCGGGGCCGGGAACGGGCTCGTCCAGGGTCTCGACGGCGAGGGTCGAAGGTTCGCCGTAGGTCGTGCAGCGTATGGCCCGCATTGACATAACTTTCAGTAAGGATTGGGCTTTCGGGGGCGAACTTACCCCGCCTTGCATTGCGGGGAAAGCTGCCTATGCTCGCCCGAAATCCTGTCTCACCCCACTTATTACAAGGGGAATTTGGCGTCCATGACCATCCAGACCCGTATCGAAGAAGCGAAGGCCAATCCGGGCGTGATCGCACGGACCAACCCGGATGATGTGCGCCACGACTGGACGCGCGAGGAGCTGCAGGCGCTTTACGACCTGCCCTTCAACGATCTCGTCTTCGAGGCGCAGCTCGTGCATCGCCGCTGGTTCAATCCCAATCAGGTGCAGAAGTCGACGCTCTTATCGATCAAGACGGGCGGTTGCCCGGAAGATTGCGGCTATTGCTCGCAAAGCTCGAAATTCGACACCGGGCTCAAGGCGACGAAGCTGATGGAAGTTCAGCGCGTGCTGGAGGAAGCCCGGAAAGCCAAGGAAGCGGGGGCGTCGCGCTATTGCATGGGAGCTGCCTGGCGCTCGCCCAAAGACCGCGACATGGATGCCGTTTGCGCGATGATCGAGGGCGTGCGGGCGATGGGCATGGAGACCTGCATGACGCTCGGCATGCTGTCGGTCGAGCAGACGATCCGGCTGAAGGATGCGGGGCTCGATTATTACAACCACAATATCGACACGTCGGAAGAGTATTACAAAGAGATCGTCAGCACACGGACCTTCGCCGACCGGCTGGACACGCTGGAGCGGGTGCGCGAGGCGGGGATCAATGTCTGTTCGGGCGGCATTGTCGGCATGGGCGAAGAGAAATCCGACCGCATCGGCATGTTGCAGGCGCTGGCCAATCTGCCCGAGCATCCGCAAAGCGTGCCGATCAACCAGCTGATGCAGGTGGACGGAACGACGCTCGGCCATTCCAAGCAGATCGATCCCATCGACTTCGTGCGCACCATCGCGGTGGCGCGCATCTCGATGCCGAAATCCGTCGTGCGGCTCTCGGCCGGGCGCGAGAACATGTCGGAAGAGACGCAGGCGTTGTGCTTTCTTGCCGGCGCCAATTCGATCTTCATCGGTGAGAAGCTGCTGACGACGAAGAACCCGGAAGCCGACAAGGATGCGCGGCTGTTTGAAAAGCTCGGGCTGGAACCCATGCCCGCGCATGCGTGCCCGTCGGCGAAGTAGAAGACCCTCACCCAACCCTCTCCCAGAGGGAGAGGGCTTAGAGTCTCAACCGACCGCGAGGCCTGCACCCAATTCCGTGCGCCAGTGCTTGATGCGTTCTTTCAGGGCGGCGTCGAGTAGGTAGGGCGTCAGGTCTTCATCCTCGATGCGTTCGATGATCTCGAAAGTGAAACTCGTTTCGCCTTGCGCATTCCAGACGGCTTGCAGCGCCTTGTTGGGGTGCGTGCCGAGGCGCAGCGTGAACCAGATGCCGTTTTGCTGATTGTCGAGATTGCGGCTCGGCGCGACCCAGATGTCGCCGGTGTTCACGCAACGGATCGCATAGACGCCGGGCGAGACTTTTCGCTCTTTATAGTCGCGCGCGATCTGGCGTTTTTTCTCTTTGTCCATTTTCAATCTCGTTTCGGCGGGCGGCGCGCTTCGAGCGGCGGCACGATGCGGGCGAGTTTCTGGTTCAGGCGGTAATGCGCCTGACGGTCGAGCGGCTTTGCCCAGTCGCGGCCGATCAAGTTCCAGTCGGGATCCGACATGTCGATGCCGAGGCTCTTTAACAGACCGGCCTCGACGACGACGAATTGATGGCGATAGGGAAAGAGGAAGCGGTCTTTGCGCGCCAACGCGGCATGAGCTTCCTCGTAGGTCACGTACCAGCCGTTCAGATAGAAGCTGGTCTTGGGCGGGAAAAGCCGCGTCGTGTCGAAGGCGGGCATTTCTATATGCGCTTCCGCGCTCAGATGCTGCCAGTCGCGGAAGCCCATTTCGCGGGCGATGACGGCGAGCGCGTGCTTGCGCTGGACGCGCGCGCGGTCGGCCAGAAGTTCATTGGCGTTGCCGTCAGGCCAAAGGCTGGCGAGGCGATGCGCGGCCCCATAGGCGCGGCGCTTGTCGGTGCCGGTAAAGTCTTTCAGCAGCTTGCTCGCGCGAACCTTGTATTCGTCGAGGGCGGATATGTCTTTTGGAGATTCTTCGGGTGATTCCGGGCGCATGTGTGCCTCGCTTGTCTGACTGTCGTCGGTCCGAAGCGACGGCAAACAATATGAAGGCGATGCGAGATGGAATGCGTCGTCTCTCAAGATGCGAAGGTGAGATCCTCTTTCTCGGACGGCGGCGCCCTTCGCGGCACCGGAGGCATCATTAGCGCCGAATGCGGCGGCTGCCAAGTGGCGAAGCTGCATCCGGGCAATTATGCGGTTGCCACCAGCAGTTCCTCGGCATTGTCGGGCGGACGAAACCCGTCCGTCCTGCCGGCAAAATAGCGCCGGGCGAGATCGCCGCTCGATATGTGGCGGGCTTGCCTGAAGCCAGCTTCGCGGGCCAGAGCCATCATGTCCGACGGCGTGAAGAAACTCAGAAAAGGCGTTCCGCCGGCTTGCGCGCCCTTCATGGCCATTTCAAACCCCGGACGCACATCGGGATCGACAAGCCCCATCGGCAAGAGGAACGACATGGCGAGGGTGGAACCCGGCGCGAGCGCCGCCACCTGGCGCAAGGTCGCCATGATCGCGTCTCGCGTGAGATACATGCTGACGCCGGTGGAGGCGACGACGGCGGGCTTTTTCGCATTGAAGCCGCCAGCGACAAGCCCCTCCCACCAGGAACCGCCCGCTTCGAAATCGACCGGCACGAGCCGCAGAAAATCGGGAATGCCGAAGCCGAGTTCGATCAGGCGCTGACGTTTCCAGGCCTGCGAGGCCGGTTCGTCGACCTCGAAGACCGTGAGATGCGCGGCAAGCTCCGGTCTGCGCTGCGCGAAACTGTCGAGGCCCGCGCCGAGAAGAACATATTGGCCGACGCCCCGCCCGGTCTCTTCCACCACCAGATCCTCGATATAGCGGGCACGGGCCACGATGGAGGCGCGGAAGAGGCGCATGGCGTCCGGGTCCATGTCCGGGCGTTGCCGCCAATTCGCGTCGGGCGCCACCAGCCTGAGGCCGATTTCATCTTCGAGCACGTGCGGGGCTGCGTCGGCCTGCACGTGCAGCGCCCGCCACAAGGCCACGCGCACCGCCGTATTGTCCGGCACCGTTTTTTGTTTTTCGTTCATAAGGTTCTCCGTGTCCGGGCGGGGCTGATGAAATCAAAATTCTATTCTCGTCATTGCGGGGCGCAATGCGGCGAAGCAATCGGGCATTCGCACTCACGACAAGCTAGATGGCCCGATCGAGTTGCGCCATGACGGTTGAGGGGCGAGGGCTTTTCAAACAGTATGCGGGCTGTTTTTCGATGCAAAGGCCCGCGTCCCATGTCCTTCCCGCCGCCCAATCCGCTTATCGACAATCCGCCTGCCTGGCTCGCCGAGGGCGCAAGGCATCTCTGGCTGCCTTATACGCAGATGCAAACGACGCCGATGTCGTTGCCCGTGGTGAAAACCGATGGCGTGCGGCTGACGCTTGCCGACGGGCGCGAGTTGATCGACGGCACGTCGTCGTGGTGGACGGCGGCGCATGGATACAATCATCCGCATATTCGGGAGGCCGTGACGGCGCAGTTGCAAAAGATGCCGCATGTGATGCTGGGCGGGCTGGCGCATGAACCGGCGCTCACGCTTGCGACGCGGCTCGCAAAGCTGCTGCCCGGCGATTTGCAGCACACTTTCTTTTCGGAATCCGGATCGGTCTCGGTCGAAATCGCGATGAAGATCGCGGTGCAATACTGGATCAATAGCGGCGTCAAAGGCCGCACGCGCTTCGTCTCGTTTCGCGGCGGCTATCACGGCGACACGCTGGCGGCGATGTCGGTCTGCGATCCCGACGAGGGAATGCATTCGCTCTTTAAGGGCGCGATTGCCGAACAGCTCATCACCGATCTGCCGGTGACGCCGGAACGCGAAAAGGCGTTCGACGATTTCCTCTCGCGGCATAAGCACGAAGTCGCCGCCGTGATGACGGAGCCGCTGGTGCAGGGCGCAGGCGGGATGATCTTTCACGACGCCGAAACGCTGAAGCGCCTGCGCGCCGCATGCGACCGGCATAATGTGTTGCTGATCCTCGATGAAATCTTTGTCGGCTTCGGGCGCACCGGCACGATGTTCGCCAGCGATGCGGCGGAGATCGTGCCCGACATCGTGACGCTGTCGAAAGCCTTGACCGGCGGCACGATGGCGCTCGCGGCGACGATTGCGCGGGCGCATGTCTTCGAGGCGTTCTTGAGCGACAGCGCATCGAAGGCGCTGATGCATGGGCCGACCTACACAGGCAATCCGCTCGCCTGCGCGGCGGCAAACGCCTCGCTCGATCTGTTTGAGCGCGAGCCGCGTCTTGCGCAAGTCGCGCGCATCGAGGCGCAGTTGAAGCGCGAGCTGGAGCCGGCGCGGGCCATGTCCGGCGTGGTTGACGTGCGCGTCAAGGGCGCGATCGGCGTCATCGAGCTTGAGACGATGGGCGATCTTGATGCGCTGAAGCGGCGCTTTGTCGAAGAAGGCGTGTTCATCCGGCCTTTCGGCAAGATCGTCTATACGACGCCGCCGCTTGTCACGGGCGAGGCGGACCTTGCGCGGCTCACAAGCGCGATGCTGAAGGTGGTCGGAGAGCGGGCGGCCTGACTCGGCACTCGCAATGTTGACGCGACCCAAATAGGTCAGGGTCATGCGCGCTTGGAGGACTACTTACGGTGAGGTCAAAGTTGATAGGTGGACTTTTCAACCCCTCCAGATCAAACTCAAGAAATAGTCAGAGTAGGGATAGAATGAAATGGAATACAAACCGCCTTCAATAGAACATGTTAGCATTGGCGACATAAGGGCAATGTCAACAGAGGGGTTTAGCTTCGTAACCGTATATCTCTCTTTTGAAACGGACGATACCGGCGCACATCCCTCAATAGAAATTGAAGTCCCTGTCAAATGGGACATAAGCTGGAGCGTCGAGAAGATATATGAAGTTGCTCTTGAAAAAGCCAAAGGTGTAATGCACGCCTCAATCGGCTTGATCTCTCCATTGAATGTTCAACAGCTTGAGCAATTAAAAGTTGATCTTCTGGCAATTGAAGAGAAAAAAACATCTGAGAGTATGGAGAATTTGGCGAAGCCACTCCTCTAGGGGATCTTTTTTGTCACAAGAGCTTACTCCCTCCGTACACCAACAAATTAGGATCGAACAATGATAGACCCACGACAACTCGAACGGACGGTCAGAAAAATTGCTGACATCACTGACGAAAAAACAGGGCAAATCATTGGTCTAGCGGCGCTTATTGCCTGCCTTCCGGAGACGGCGAATATAGATATAACAAAGGTCAATCAGGTTATTGACCAGAGTGTTCGGATGGGGTTTGGCTTACATCAGGTCGCTGGTAAGGCAAAAGCGATTGCGCGCGATGTTCACAAAATTGCTCAGGAAACAGCGAGGGCCAAATCTGATTAGTGCTTTCTAGTGCTGATTCGTAAGTGCGGCGGTTTTTCTTTACCCAATTCTCGCTCTACCCAAAAATATCATCTGGCAACTCCCGAATGCCGACACATTTGCGCCTCGTAGTGCCGGCGATCTTGTTTCGTTTAGCTCAATACGAAGCTTTTGAAGCGAGCTAACAAAATAGTTTGACTCACATCAGCCGGATAAGTCGTTCGCGCGCATCCAGTGGCTCTTCTGCCCCCTAATACGGCTGGGCAAGGCGATAAGTGTGTGACTCTGAAGACACTCCCTATAGAGGGAGTTATCCACACCTAACCCAAATGTTGAGCCAGATTGGGACAGGCACTAATCTCCGAACAGTCTCCGGGGGGAGCTGATTCGCGCTCCGTTTTTTCATCCTGCTATTTCCCGAGTCTCACGGACCTTCGAAGCGTCGGGCGCGCTTCATGGGCCCGGATATTTTTTTGTGTTTGCCGCCCGCACTGACCCGCTCGGGGCACGAGCGGGCGATTGAAAGCACGGGGAAGCTGAAAGCATGCACGTCATAGCGTTTGCGTCGCAGAAGGGCGGGTCGGGCAAAACCACTCTCGCCGGTCACGTCGCAGTTGAAGCGGAACGGCAAGGCGCGGGGCCGGTTGCGATGGTCGATACCGATCCGCAAGGCAGCCTGTCGCATTGGTGGAACGCGCGGGAGGCCGAACGGCCTTTCTTCGTCAAAGCCTCGATTGATGGGCTCGAAAAAGATCTGGCGCGATTGAAGGATGGCGGCGTTCGCCTCGTCATCATCGACACGCCGCCCGCCATCACGGCGACCATCGGCCATGTCATCAGCCTGGCCGATCTGGTCGTCATTCCGACACGGCCCTCGCCTCACGATCTGCGCGCGGCGGGCGCGACGGTGCGTCTGTGCGAAGAAGTGGGAAAGCCGCTGGTTTTCGCGGTCAACGGAGCGAGCCCCCGCGCCCGGATCACAACCGAAGCGGTGATCGCGCTCTCCCATCACGGCCCGGTGGCACCCGCCATCGTCCATCAGCGAATCGATTTCGCGTCGAGTATGATCGACGGGCGCACCGTGATGGAGATTGCGGCGCAGACGAAATCGCCTGAAGAAATCGGCGAATTGTGGGCGTTTCTGAGCGACAGGCTCATGGGGCGCGAGACATCGCCTTTCGCGTCGGGTAGTTTCACCGGCACGACCCTTAGAGGGGCCGCATAGCCGGAATTAGAGACCGATGTCCAAGAAGCCTGCCTCGTTGACCAGTGATCTGCTTGCGCGCAAGGGAGAGGCCGAACCCTCGACCATCGACCCGCAGGAGCGAACGTCACTGTCGGCGGGGCCGGGCTTTTCGGCCTATGGCCATAGCGGCCGGGACGGCGAGGGAGAGGGCGAAGATTTGCGTCCCCTGCCACCCGAGCCCGAGATCATCTACACGGCGGAAGAAACCGGCGGCGGCGGCGGCAGCACAAGGCTGATCGTCGGCGCGGTGCTGGCCCTGATCGTCGTTGGCGGGATTTTCCTGGTGATGACCGGCAAGGAACGCGGCGTCGCGCCGGTTTCGCCCGAGATCGCGACGACGCAGACGCCGGCAGCCGAGACGTCCGCCGCTGAGACGCCCGCGGCCGGTGCGGTAACGCCCACCACGCCCGCGACAAGTGCGGCGCCCGAAACACTGACGACCGTTCCGGCGGCGCCCGGCCAGAGCGTGGCCGAAGCGCCCGCGACGGCGGAGACGCCCGCGGCCGGTTCTTCCGCTCCGGCCGATCTGCGCCCGAGTGCACCGGTTGAGAGCGCGCCGGTGCAAAGCGCGCCGCAAGCGGCGACGCCCGCTGTGCCGCCCGTCGCTTCGGTCGATGTGCCGACAGCGCCGGTGCAGGCGGCAAAGCCTGTCGAAGACGCGGCTCCCGTTCAAAAGCCCGCCGCCGCTGCCAAGCCCTCATCCAAGGGCGCTTATGTGGTTCAGCTTTTCGCATTGAAGGACGAAGCTGCCGCGCGGACCTCCTGGGCGAAACTGACCAAGAAGCATGGCGATGTGCTTTCGGGTCATGCGCTCGATATCGAGAAGGCCGATCTTGGGCCCAAGGGCATGTGGTATCGCGTGCGCGCCGCCGGCTTCACGACGAAAGCCGCCGCCAACAGCGCCTGCGCGAAGCTCAAGGCTTCGGGGCAGGATTGCATGGCGAAGAAGCGCTGACGCAAGCTCGGGGGCCTCGTCCTTCGAGACGCATTCGCTTCGCTCATGCTCATCAGGATGAGGGTTGAGGCGGAGAATGCCTGCTTCCTGTGCCGATCATGCGGCTTGACCACATCCATCGACCTCATCCCGGGGAGCCGCGAAGCGGCGTCTCGAAGGATGGATGGGAAGCGATCTCGTTCAGCTTCGCAGCCAGGCGATCAGCAGCCAGGGGTAGCCGATCGTCAGCGTTGAAAAAGACAGCATGGTCACGACGTTGAGGGCGCGGCTTTTGACATAGCCCTGTTCCGATGTCGCATGGACCAGAAAAAGCTGCGCGTTGACCCATGAGCCGATGACGATGAGCCAGCCCGCGACGGTCGGGATCGCCGGATGCACGGCGGCGATGGCGAATTGCAAAAGGCTCATCATGATATTGTCGATGTGGCATTGCAGAACGCGTTTGGCGTTTTTCAGCGGCCCGAAGCGTTTCATGCCGCCATACATGGCGGTGATGATCCAGCCCTGCATCACCGCAAGGCTGATCTGAATGAGACCCGACGTGATCAGAATCGATTTCATGGTTTCCCCCTGCCCGGTTTTTACATTTTTGCGGATCGCACTCCAGCCGCTCCAGTGTATGGTCCGACCCATCAAAATTGAACAAGCCCAAATTGAACAAACCGAGGAAAACATGGTTGAAGCGGTGATCTGGGATTTCGGCGGCGTGCTGACGTCGAGCCCCTTCGAAGCCTTTGCGCGGTATGAGCTTGAACGCAGCTTGCCGAAGGATTTCATTCGCGGCATCAACGCCACCAATCCCAACACCAATGCGTGGGCGCTGTTTGAACGTTCGGAATGCACGCTCGACGAATTCGACGAACTCTTCGCCAAGGAAGCGATCGCGCTCGGTCACGATGTGCGCGGCCGCGCGATTGTCGAATTGCTCTCGGGCGACATTCGGCCCGAAATGGTCAAGGCGCTGAAAGCCTGCAAGGCGCGGGTCAAGGTCGGTTGCATCACCAACAACGTCTCGGCGGGTGAGGGCGCGGGCATGGCGCGGGGCGCCGGCAAGGCGCGCGCGGTGGCCGAAGTGATGGGGCTTTTCGATCATGTCATCGAAAGCTCCAAGATCGGCATGCGCAAACCCGATCCGCGCATCTATGCGCTGGCCTGCGAAACGCTGGGCGTCTCGCCGACCGCTTGCGTCTATCTCGACGATCTCGGCATCAACCTGAAGCCCGCCGCCGCACTCGGCATGAAGACCATCAAGGTCATCGATCCCGCCGTCGCGTTGAAGGAACTTGAAGCTGCCGTAGGGTTTCCGGTCGGCTAAAGCGGTCGCTTGAGAGGTCTCGCATCCGGGCCTATCCTTCCTTCAAAGAAAATCGAGGGAGACGACGATGCTCAGGCCCAAAACCGAGAAGCTCGACCTGGACGGTCCCGATCTGAAAGATCCCGACCTCTATATGCGCAATGAACATCATGAGGTGTTCAAGAGCCTGCGCGCGCATGAGCCGGTCTATTGGAACCCGGAAGCCGATGCGGCGGGTTTCTGGGCGATCACGCGTTATGACGACGTGGAAGCGATCTCGAAAAATCCGAAGCTCTTTTCGTCGGCCAAGCATATGGGCGGGCACCGGATTTTCAACGAGAACGAGATTGACGAAAACCAGACCGACGCCAGCATGATTTCGCTCGATCCGCCCGAACATGCCGCCTATCGGCGCATGGTGACGCCGGGCTTCGTGCCCAAGCGCATTTCGGGCATGGAGGATCGCATTCGCGGCCGCGTGACGCGGTTGCTCGACCGGCTCGCCGAAAAAGGCAAGGACGGCGCGAGCGTCGAATTCGTCGATGCCGTGGCCGCCGCGCTGCCGATTGAAGTGCTGGCCGAACTTTTCGGCGTGCCGGACACGGACGGGCCGAAGCTTTTCGAATGGTCGAACGCGACGGTCGGGGAGGACGATCCCGAGCTGCGCGTCTCCGACGATTATATGCGCCAGTGCATCATCGAGATGGCGACCTATGCGGCGGGGCTCTGGCAGAACCGTCTCGCGCAGCCCGGCGAAGATCTGATTTCGATGCTGGCGCATTCCAATGTGCCGAACGCCGAAGGCAAATCCGAGCCGATGAGCTTTCCGGCCTATATCGGCACCTTCATTCTGCTGGTCGTCGCGGGCAACGAGACGACGCGCAATTCGATTTCGGGCGGGTTGCTGGCGCTCAGCGAAAATCCGGGCGAGCGCGCCAAGCTTCTCGCCGATCCGTCGCTCATTCCAAGCGCGGTGCAGGAGATCATCCGCTGGGTGAGCCCCGTGCTGCATATGCGCCGCACGGCGAGCGAAGACACGGAGATCGGCGGGCAGAAGATCGCCAAGGGCGACAAGGTCGTCATGTGGTATGCGTCGGCCAATCGCGACGAAGAGAAATGGGCCAACCCCTTCACCTTCGACGTCGCGCGCTATACCGACACGCATGCGGCGACGCAGCTCGGTTTCGGCGTCGGCCAGCATTTCTGCCTCGGCTCACGGCTTGCCGAATTGCAGCTGCGGATATTGTTCGAGGAATTGCTGAAGCGCTTTCCCGATATTCATGTTTCGGGCCCGGTGCGGCGGCTGCGCTCGAACTTCATCGCGGGCATCAAGGAAATGCCGGTGAAGCTGACGGTTTGAGAATATCGCGGGCCCTGGGGCCTCGTCCTTCGAGACGCCGCTTCGCGGCTCCTCAGGATGAGGGTCTGATCAGAAATAAATCCTCATCCTGAGCGACGCGGAACGCAGCGCGTCTCAAAGGACGAGGCCCCAAGGCTTGAAATGATGCAGGTGATTATCGCTTGGCTTCAGCGGCCTTGCGGGCGGCGTCGGACGCCGTCACGTCGAGGCCGATTTCCTTGGTCAGCCGTTCGATCATCGCCGCCTCGACGCGGTGCAGATGGCCATCGGCCAGCGCCACTTCCCAGAGCATGCGCACGACGTCCTTGCGTTCGTCGGCGGTGAAGCTTTCGGAGATGGTGCGCGTGAAGATCGACTCGCCGTAAGGCAGGCGCTGGCGCTGCTCGGCGAGAGCGACAAGCGTCGTCGCGTCTTCGTCGTTGAGTTTGAAGTTTTCGCCCACGATGCGGATGATAGCCGCGCGCTCGTCGGCGGCGAAATCCTCATCGCGGCGAGCCGCTTCGACCATGAGGGCGGCGGCGGCGAGCCGCTTGACCTCGGGCGACACCGGCGCCGTGGGCTTGGGCGCCGATTTCTTCTTCAGCGCATCGATAATTCTGTCCAGCATATGCTTGCTCCCGCAATAGAGCCGCCCGGTCCGCCGGGCCGCTCCCTATCCCCGTTTCGGGCACAGTCTAGCGCGGCGAAGGGAAGCTGTCCCCTCCGCCGCGCAGGAATGCCTGTTTGTTTTTTTAGTGCGCCATCACACTTTTGCGATGTTTCACCGGGGTCCGACGCGGGAAGATCATGTCGAGCACCACGGCAAGGGCCGGCAGCACCGTGATCGCCATGATCATGTTGATCATGAACATGAAGGTCAGCAGCAGTCCCATATCGGCCTGGAATTTCAGAGCCGAGAAGGCCCAGGTCGAGACGCCGATGGCGAGCGTGACCGCGGTGAACACCGTCGCCATGCCGGTTTCGAGCAACGCGAGCTTGAAGCACTCGGTGATGTTGCGCCCCTCGGCCAGATGGAACTGGATGCGGTTGTAGATATAGAAGGCGTAGTCGACGCCGATGCCGACCGCGAGCACCATGACCGGCAGGGTGGCGACGGTGAGGCCGATCTGCAGCACTTCCATGAACCAGTAGCCGAGGAAGGTGGCGAAGGTCAGCGGCAGACAGCAGGCGATGACAGCTCGCCAGTCACGATAGGTGAGGGTCACCAGCGCGATGATGACGACATAGACCCAGAGCATCATCGGCAGTTCGGAGTTCGAGATTTCCTCGTTGACGGCGGCCTGTACGCCCATGTTGCCGGAAGCGAGGCGGATATTGACGTCCTTCATCGGGAACTCGGCGCGGAATTTCTTCACCGCCTCGATAACCGGCTTGATCGTCGTCGCCTTGGCGTCGACGAGGAAGATCTGCACCGGCAGGATGGTGCAAGCCTGGTTCATCAGGGCGGCAGCGCCGGGAACGGTGGCGACGGATTGCGCCAGCGCATCCTTGTTACGCGGAATGTCCTGCCATTTCAGATTGCCTTCGTTCCAGCCGGCCGACGACGCCTTGACCGCGAAGGGCAAGGAGACAACGAGGCTGACGCCGGGCACGTTCTCCATGTACCAGGAGAACTGGTTCAGATATTTCAACGTCGGGTAATTGACGCAGGCGTCGGGCGGCGTTTCGACGACGACCGTCAACTGATTGAGGCCGAGGGCGAATTTGGACGCGATGTCGCGCGAGTCGATATTGTAGCGCGCGTCCTCGCGCAGTTCCGGCGTGCCCGCATGGAGCGCGCCGACGTGACGGTTGCGGCTTTCGTAAACCGCGAAGCCGAAAAGCACGAAGGAGATGCAGAGCACGACGATGGAGGTGCGTGGATTGGCGACATTGCCGAGCCAGGTCATGATCTTGAGGCGGAAGACGCGCGCATGATGCATACGCTCGCCAAAGCCCTCGTCGAATTTGAAGTAGCTGACGACGAGCGGCAGCATGATGAGGTTGGTGATGATCTTGAGCGCCACGCCTATTGAAGCGGTGATGGCCAGTTCACGGATCATTTCGATCGGGATGAGATAGAGCGTTCCGAAACCGACAAGCGCCGTCGTCAGCGCCATGGTGCCCGGAATGAGAAGGCCGGAGAAAGCCGTGCGCGAGGCCTGATCGACGGTCTTGCCTTCCGCCAGCTCCGCCGTAATCAGGTTGATCTGCTGCACGCCGTGACTGACGCCGATGGCAAAGACCAGGAACGGCACCAGCACCGCCAGTGGATCGAGACCGAAGCCCAGCAAATACAGCAAGGCGAATTGCCAGGTCACGGAGGTCAGCGAGGCAAAGAGCGTGGCGAAGGTCAGCGCGAAGGAGCGCGAATAGATGTAGACCGAAAGCGCCGTCAGGACGAAGGCGGCCAGGAAGAAGACCAGCACGCCATTGGCGCCATCGGCAATGTCGCCGATCGACTTGGCAAAGCCGATGATGCGCACCGTGTATTGGTCGTTCTCGTATTTCTGGCGGATCTGCTTTTCGAGCTTCGCGGCGAGATCGAAATAGTCGAGCTTCTTGCCGGTCGAGGGATCGAAATCCTGCAAGTCGGCGGAAACCATGGCGGCGGTGAAATCGTCGGAGACGAGGCGGCCGACAAAGCCGCCGCGAATGACGTTGCTCTCAACCTTGGTCAGAGCCTGCGGCGTCATCGTGTCGGCGGTTACCTTGCCCGAGATCACGTCCTCGGCGCTGATGCCGTCCTCGGTTATTTCGATGTAGCGGGTATTGGGTGTCCAGAGCGAGGTCACGGTGGGGCGCGAGATGCCAGGCAGGAAGAAGACCTCGTCGGTCAGTTCCTTGTAACGCTTGAAAAAATCCTTGTTCCAGATCGTGCCTGTTTTCGGCTCCATCACGATGATGATGCGGTTGGAACCGAAGAGCTGGTCACGGTACTGCTGGAAGGTCTTGATGTATTCGTGGCCGATGGGGAGCTGCTTGTCGAAGCCCGCCGTCATATGAAGGTTGAACGCGAAGTAGAGCGCGAAGAGCGTGGCGATGCCGAGGATCCCGAGGATCAGCGAGCGCGCCCCGAATACCAAATTCTCAAGGAACTTAATCATGGATACCTATCTCCCTCACCGCCTCCCGCTTTAGCGGTGGTGGTCGCGTTACGATTTCCAGTTCACGTTCGCTGACGGCGTTCCGCATAAGCTCTATGCGGACGATCCGCCGGCGCAATTCATCAGCCGGATCTCGGAGGATTCTGACAGGCATAGGCCGCGAGCTCCGGCATCTGGAGTTCGCTGG
>DASYEM010000090.1:0-11551 GCA_036499025.1 Parvibaculum sp.
GATAAAGGTCAAGCGGCATGGCGGGCCCTCATTTCCAACGCCGTCATTGCGAGCGCAGCGAAGCAATCCAGAGCGGCATAGCCCACGGGAAAGATGGATGCCCACGCCCTTCGGGCCTCGCAATGACGGCGAATGTTACGCCAGGTGCTTCTTGAAGAAAGCCAGCGTGCGGTTGTTCGCTTCAGTCGCGTCGGCTTTGTCATAATGCGCGCCGCCGACGCGGGCGAAGGCGTGATCGCGTTCGGGGTATTGGTGGATGGTGACGAGCTTGTTGTCGCGCAGGTCGTCGATGATTTCGGCTTGTGCGCCCGGATTGACGAATTCGTCCTTGCCGGCGATGTGCAGCATCAGCGGCTTTTTCAGATATTCGGCTTCGGCGAGGCGCGTCTGGATGTTGACGCCGTAATAGCCGACGGAGGCGTCGATATTGGTCTTGCAGGCGGTCATATAAGCCATGAAGCCGCCAAGGCAGTAACCGACCGCGCCGACTTTGCCGGTCGTCATCGGGCGCAGCGTGTCGATCGTCGCCTGAATGTCGATAAGGCCGGTGTCGCCATTGAATTTGCCGAAGAGCTCGAAGGCTTTTTTCCATTCGGCTTCGGACTGATCGGTGATGTCGATGCCGGGCTCGATGCGCCAGAAGAGATCGGGGCAAAGCGCCACATAGCCCTGCGCGGCCAACCAGTCGGCCGTGTCGCGCATGACCTGATTGACGCCGAAGATTTCCTGAATGACGACGATGCCCGGCCCTTTGCCCGATACGGGTTTGGAGAGGTAGCCGGAGAAGGAGCCGTCGGGTCCTTTGATCGTGATTTTCTCGCCGCTCATGTCCGGCCTCCTCGCCATGGAATTGATTGGATGGCGAGGACTTTAGCTGCGCAGCGCCGGGGAGGCGAGAGAGTTAACGGGCGCGAATGGCGGTGCGGGGCGCGAGCGGCGCGAGGGCGACGCCGATGGCGTCGGCATAAAAGCGCGCGAAAAAGCTAAGGATGTTCATTTTAGTCACCAGTTGGGGCAGTCGGAAGTTTGATGACGATGAGATAGAGCTTTCAAAAGGGCTTTTCAAACGATGACTTTTCACAGCAGTTGTGAGAATATCTAACACATGAGCATACGCCGACTGCCGCCCCTCAACGCTCTCCGGGCCTTCGAAGCTGCGGCGCGCCACGGAAATTTCTCCCGCGCGGCAGCGGAACTGCATGTCACCCATGCCGCGATCAGCCATCAGGTGCGGGCTCTGGAGGAAGAAGCGGGGCTTGCGCTCTTTCATCGCACCGGGCGGGCCGTCGTGCTGACGGATGCCGGACGTTCGCTTTTGCCTGTGCTGAGCCAGGCCTTCGATCAGATCGCCGAGGGCTGGGCGCAGGCCAAAGGCGAAGCGGGCGGGCCGGTGACGGTGTCGGTCGAACCGTCTTTCGCGGCGCGTTGGCTGGTGCTTCGGCTCGGGAAGTTCAGCCGTGCCTTTCCCGACATCGACCTCCGGCTGATCCCGTCTTCGGTCGTCACGGATTTCGAGCGTCAGGATGTTGATATCGGCATCCGCTACGGGCGCGGCGGCTGGACCAATGTGACCAGCGAGCGGCTTTTTGAAGCGACGGTCTATCCGGTCTGCGCGCCATCGCTGTTGCAGGCCGCCGAAGCGGCCGGGAAGCCAATCCGAACGGCGGAAGATTTGCGCTTTCAGACGCTGATCCACGAAGAGACGACGGCGCATTGGAAAGCCTGGCTCGATGCGGCGGGCGTCAAGAATGCGCGCTGGGCTTCACGCGGTCCGCTCTTCGTCGAGGCATCGCTCGCATTGCAGGCGGCGGCAGCGGGGCAGGGCGTGGCGCTCGGCAATGATCCGCTGGCCATGGCCGATCTTTCGGAAGGACGGCTCGTGCGTCTCTTCGATCTCGAAACGCCCGACGACGAAGCCTATTGGCTCGTCTATCCCGAACGCAGCGCGCGCAAGGCCAAGGTGCAGGGCTTCCGCAAGTGGATCCGCGAAGAGGCGGGTTTGCTGCCTGCTGAAATCGAAACGCTGAAAGCGCGCGGCCGTCTCAAGACGCCGGTGCGCGAGCGCGTGAAAGAGCCGAAGCCAGATCCAAGGGACTCGTAATCGGCAGAGAACAGACTTCGCCCATGCAGACATAGGCGGTCGGCTTGTTGCTCTGCTTGCGTTTTCCTCGCGCGGGATGATTTTCGGGAAGCGTCGCGCCGTCCTCGATGCGGGTCAGTGCGCGCGCCGGCAAGGCCATGCCGAGCGCGACGCGGCGCAGCTCGCGTGTTTCGTCCGCGTTGCCGATCAGCACAATCTGGATCGGCCAGAGGCGCGTCTCGAAGCTCGCAAGGTAAGAGCCGAGCGGAAAGATGTTGTGCGTCAGCTCGCCGGCAAAGGCGCGGATGACTTCATCGGCGCGGGCGAGATATTTGTGCTCGCCGGTGAGGAGCGCGAGCTTCGTCAATAGGCCCGGCATGGTTCCGTTGGCCGCCGGCGTCGCATTGTCGGCGACGCTGCGGGTGCGCACGATGAGAGCGGCGGCATCGTCGGCGGTGAAGAAATAACCGCCGAGATCGGCGTCCCAATAATGCGCGTCGAGTTCGGCGGCGTAGCTCTCCGCGTCGGCGATGTAAGATTTGTCGTCCATCGCTTCGGCAAGCGCCAGCGCCGCGTCGAGCATGTTGGCGAGATCGTCGGACATGGCGCGGTGCTGCAATTTGTTTTCGCGCCAGGCGTGATGGAGGCGGCCATCGACGATCATGTTTTCGCGGACGAAAGCATAGGCGCGCGCCGCCGCTTCAATCCATGACGGCTCATCGAATGTCGCGCCGGCTTCGGCAAGCGAGGCGATCATCAAGCCGTTCCAGTCGGAAAGAACCTTGTCGTCGAAGCCCGGACGGATGCGTGGTTCGCGCGCGCTAAAAAGCTTATGCCGCAATGCTTCGAACGATTTTTCTTCCGTCTCCGTGAAAGGTTCGTCGGCGCGCGAAAGGCGATTGAGGATATTGGTGTGTTCCCAATTGCCGTTGGCGCTGACGTCATAGACCGATTTGAAGAGCAGCGCGTCGGGTCCGAGCACGGTGTCGATTTCCGCCTCGCTCCAGACATAGAAGCGACCTTCTTCGCCTTCGCTGTCGGCGTCGAGCGAGGCCGCGAAACCGCCGCCTTCAACCGTCATTTCGCGGAAGAGCCATGCGACTGTTTCACGGGCGCGGCGTGCATAGAGCGGCTTTTGGGTTTCGGCCCAGGCGGAGGCGAGAAGGCGCAACAGTTGCGCGTTGTCGTAGAGCATTTTTTCGAAATGCGGGGCGAGCCAGCGTTCATCGACGGCATAGCGTGCGAAGCCGCCGCCGAGATGATCGTAGATGCCGCCTTCGCAAATATGATCGAGCGCCTTTGTCGCCGCCACGCGGAGATCGTCGCGGCCGGTGCGGAGATGCGCGCGCCAGAGAAAGGTGAGCAAAGGCGTCTGCGGAAATTTCGGCGCGCCCTTGATGCCGCCATGGACGGGATCCATCAGCGTCAGCAATTTATCGGCGACGCTGTCGAGCATTTCGGGGACGGGATCGCCCGGATGGGCATGAGCGGCTTGAGCGGCGAGGCCCTTGATGAGAGCGGCGCGGTTCTGCTCGATCTTGTCGGGCTCGTCATGGAAAAGGCGCGAGACTTCCTCCATCAACGGGATGAAGCCGGGACGTCCGTATTTTGCTTCCTTCGGAAAATAGGTGCCGCCCCAGAAGGGCTCGCCGTTGGGCGTCAGGAACATGGTCAGCGGCCAGCCGCCTTGTTCGCCAAGCATGTGGAGCGCGTTCATGTAGATCGTGTCGATGTCGGGCCGCTCTTCGCGATCGACCTTGATCGGCACGAAGAGGCGGTTCATGACCTCGGCGACCGCTTCGTCCTCGAAACTTTCGTGTGCCATGACGTGGCACCAGTGACAGGCGGCGTAACCGACCGACAGCAGGATCGGCTTGTTCGAAGCGCGAGCTTCGGCCAGAGCCGTTTCCCCCCAGGGGCGCCAATGGACCGGGTTGTCCTTGTGCTGGAGCAGGTAGGGGCTGGTTTCCTGGTCTAGAAAATTACGTGACATCGGGGCGTCCGGGCGGTTCACTTCGGGAGGTTCAGTTGCTGTCCTAACATATGAGAGCGGAAAGAGATCAGGCCATGAAAGTTACCATTGATGTCGATCTCTCACCTGAGGAAGCGCGGCGGTTGATGGGGCTCCCAGATCTTGAGGCGATGCAGCAGCGGTTGCTCGCACAGCTCGAAAAACAGATGGCTTCGAACCTTTCCTATATGGATCCCGAGATGTTGGTGAAGACCATTCTGCCGGTCGGGGCTCAAGGGTTGGAGCAGTTTCAGGCCCTGCTTTGGGGCATGGCGCGCAACGCGACGGGCGGCGGCGCAAAGAGCGCCAAGAAGCCGAAGGCGGAATAGCGCGCGGCGATTTAGTTCAACTGACTCAGGCTTTTTTCTCCGTCGAAGATTTTGGGGATCGATTCGGATTGGAAACGATTTACGCTCTTTCGAGCGCGGGCGGACGCGCTGGCGTCGCGGTGATCCGCGTTTCCGGTCCGGCGACCGGCGATGCGCTTGAAGCGCTGACGGGACAAAAATCCCCGCGTCCGCGTGAGGCCGCGTTGAGGCGGCTTGTTGATCCGGCGAGCGGCGCGGCGCTCGACCGGGCGCTGGTGATCCGGTTTGTCGGCCCGCAAAGTTTCACCGGCGAAGATGTCGCGGAGTTTCACGTTCATGGCGGTCGGGCCGTTGTCGAGAGCGTGCTTTCGGCGCTTGCCCGTGTGCCCGGATTGCGCGCCGCCGTCGCGGGGGAATTTACCCGGCGGGCTTTCGAGAATGGAAAGCTCGACCTCACCGAAGCCGAAGGCCTCGCCGATCTCATCGACGCGGAGACCGAAGCCCAGCGGCGACAGGCGCTTCGCCAGATGGAGGGCAGCCTCGGGCGGCTCTACGAGAATTGGCGCGGGCGCCTGATCCGGGTCCTGGCCTATGCCGAAGCGGAGATCGATTTCGCCGATGAAGAAATTCCGGGCGATCTGATGAAGCGGCTCGGACCGGAAATCCGGGCGCTTGCGGGTGAGATTCAAAGCCATCTCGATGACGGGCGGCGCGGCGAGCGTCTTCGCGATGGCGTTGAGGTCGCGATCATCGGTCCGCCGAATGTCGGCAAGTCGAGCCTTCTCAACCGGCTGGCCGGGCGCGATGCGGCGATTGTTTCCGATGAAGCCGGGACGACGCGGGACGTATTGGAGGTCCGGCTCGACCTCGGGGGAGTGCCGGTGACGCTGTCGGATACCGCCGGGCTTCGGGAGGCCGAGGGGGCCATCGAGAAAGAGGGCATAAGGCGAGGACTCGCAAAGGCGCATTCAGCCGACCTGAGACTCGTCATGGTTGCAGCGAAGCGGGGAGGCGGGGTCGAGGGAGATTTCGAGCTCGCGAGAGCGGGCGACCTCAGGATCGTCAACAAAGCCGATATGGGCGGGAGTCTTGACGGCGCGCTGTCGGTTTCGGCCCTGACAGGAGAGGGCGTCGATGGGTTGATCGAGGCCTTGTCGGACAGAGTGATCGCGCTCTTTGGCTTGTCGGAGCATCCGGTCATTACGCGCGCCCGGCATCGGGAGGGTTTGGAGGCCTGTAAGGCGGAGTTGGAGAGAGCGGCTGCTGGCCTGAGGCAAGAGCGAGCGGGGGAATTGGTGGCGGAGGATTTGCGTTTGGCGGCGAGGTCGCTCGGCCGGATCACGGGCAGGGTGGATGTCGAAGATTTGCTAGATGTTGTGTTCCGTGACTTCTGTATCGGCAAATAATGTTTCACGTGAAACAGAGTCCTGACTCACACGGGTTCGACTCATGGTTGCGCTTCGGGGTGTGTGGATAAAGTCTTTGACCCCGCGTCCCGACGCAGATTAAAGAGTGAAGCCTAGGCCTGACCCGCTTTTGCGAGGCTGAAATTGGGTTCTCTCGACTTCGATGTGATCGTGATTGGCGGCGGCCATGCCGGCTGCGAAGCCGCGTCCGCGGCGGCGCGGGGGGGGGCGAATACGCTTCTCCTGACCCATCGCTATTCGACCATTGGCGAGATGTCTTGTAACCCCGCGATTGGAGGTCTGGGCAAAGGCCATCTGGTCCGCGAGATCGATGCGCTGGACGGTTTGATGGGCAGGGTGGCGGATGCCGCCGGCATCCAGTTTCGCCTTCTCAATCGACGCAAAGGTCCGGCCGTCAGAGGTCCCAGAGCGCAGGCGGATCGGAAGCTTTACCGGCACGCCATGCAGGCCGCCATTGAAGCGCAGCGCGGTCTGACGGTCATTGAAGGTGGGGTCAACGACCTGATGGTTGAGGGCGGCCATGTGGCGGGCGTTGTGACTGAGGACGGTCGATCTTTCAAAGCCCGCCGAGTGGTTCTGACGACCGGGACCTTCCTGCGGGGAATGATTCATATCGGGACACAACGCATTCCGGCGGGGCGCGTAGGGGAGGCTCCGGCGCTCGGGCTTTCCGACCGGCTTTATGGGCTGGGTTTTCAACTGGGGCGTTTGAAGACCGGAACACCGGCCCGGCTGGATGGTGGAAGCATCGCCTGGGGCGAGCTTGAGGTTCAGCCGGGCGACACACCGCCGGTGCCTTTCTCGTTTCTCACACGGGAGATCACGACGCCGCAGGTCAATTGCCATATCACCCGGACGACTGAAGCGGGCCATCGGATCATCGAGGCGAACCTCAAATATTCGCCGGTCTATTCGGGCCAAATCGAAGGCGTCGGGCCGCGCTATTGCCCATCGATCGAGGACAAGGTGGTACGCTTCCGCGAACGCGACAGCCATCAGATTTTTCTGGAGCCCGAAGGTCTCGACGACGACACGATCTATCCGAACGGAATCTCGACGGCGTTGCCGGAAGACGTTCAGCTCGCTTTCCTGAAGACCATTCCCGGTCTGCGGAATGTGGTGATGCGCCGGGCCGGATATGCCATCGAATATGATTATATCGACCCGCGGGAACTCTACCCGACGCTGGAAACGAAGCGCCTGCCGGGCCTTTATCTCGCTGGCCAGATCAACGGCACGACGGGCTACGAAGAGGCTGCGGCACAGGGGCTTATGGCCGGGCTCAACGCGGCGCAAGCGGAGCGGAACGCGGAGCCTGTGGTTTTTGATCGTGCGCGCGCCTATATCGGCGTGTTGATCGACGATCTCATCACACGGGGCGTCAGCGAACCTTATCGCATGTTTACGTCGCGTGCCGAGTATCGTTTGACGCTGCGGGCCGACAATGCCGATCAGCGTTTGACGCCGCTTGGCATCGAGCTCGGGATTGTCGGTGAAGAGCGGCGCGAGCGATTTGAGGCCAAACTCGCGGCCTTGCATTTGGCCAAAGATCTGGCAGAGACAAGCCGAATGTCTCCCAACGAGTTAGTGAAGCGCGGCTTCAGGATCAATCTGGATGGTGTCTCGCGAAGCGCGAACGACCTCCTCGCTTATCCAGAGATCGACATCGTGGCCCTTGTCGAGATTTGGCCTGAGCTCGGAACGCTTCAGCCAGAGGTCGCGGAGCAACTCGAGATCGAGGCTCAGTATTCAGGTTATCTTTCCCGGCAGCAGACCGACATCAATTCGTTCCGCAAAGATGAGGGACTAACGGTCCCGACAGATATTGACTACGAAACCATCCCCGGCTTGTCGAACGAGGTTCGGTTGAAGCTTGGGCGTGCGCGTCCGGCAACTCTGGGGCAGGCGGCAAGGGTGGACGGCATGACGCCTGCGGCTTTGACGACGTTGCTCGTCCATATCAAGCAGCGGGCTCGCCGTACCGCTTGAGTGGTAGGGCTCGGCCTGACCCCATATATAGTGTCTGGAAGTATGCAAGTCATTGATGCCGAATCCTTTTTGGCCGCAACCTCTGTTTCACGTGAAACAATGGACCGGCTGCGCGTCTATGAAACGCTTTTGCTGAAATGGCAAAAGAGCATCAATCTCGTTTCGGCAGGGACGCTGGCCGATCTATGGGCGCGGCATATGTGGGATTCCGCCCAGCTGGCGGCGCTCGCGCCCCGCGATGCCGTTCGCTGGATGGATGTGGGGAGCGGGGCGGGCTTTCCTGGGCTTGTGGTGGCGACGCTTTTACGAGATCGGCCGGGATTTCAGATGGAACTGGTCGAGAGCGATCAACGGAAATCTGTCTTCCTCAAGGAGGCCAGCCGACTGATGGAGCTTTCCGTCCGCGTTCATACGGGGCGGATCGAAGATTTTTCGAGAGGAGAGGGCGAGCTTCCCCCGGACATTATCAGCGCCCGGGCCTTGGCTTCTCTAAGCCAAATTCTCTCCTGGACATCACCTTTCTGGGGAAAAGCCACGATAGGGCTCTTTCCGAAGGGACGGAACGCGACGGATGAATTGACGGAGTCGCGCAAAAATTGGATATTTGAGGCCGAAGCCATTGCCAGCCTATCGGACCCATCCGGGACGGTGCTGAAGCTCTGGGGGCTCAAAGATGCAAATCTCGGACGCGATCGCTGAAGCAGCCACTGTCGCAAACACTCTGACGGCCTCCACGCCGCTTCGGATTGAACCTTCGGACATCAGGCCGCGCGTGCTGGTTCTCGCCAATCAGAAGGGCGGTGTCGGCAAGACGACGACAGCAATTAATCTGGGTACGGCGCTTGCCGCTGTCGGTGAGCGCGTGCTGATTGTCGATCTCGATCCGCAAGGCAATGCCAGTACGGGTCTTGGCATCGGTCGCGCGGAGCGCAAAGTATCGGCCTATGATGTCTTGATCGGGTCTGCCTTGATTGAGGATGCGGTCGTGCCGACGAAAGTGCCGGGTCTCGATATTGTTCCGTCTACGATGGATCTGCTTGGCGCCGAACTTGAGCTGGCCAGTGTGCCGCGCCGCTCGCATCGTCTGCGCGATGCGCTGGCGCGGATGCCGCGCTCGGGCCGCATGCGCGAGGACAGCGACAAAGAGCGCGAGATGACGAAGCGCCCCTACACTTATCTGCTGATCGATTGCCCGCCTTCGCTCAACCTTCTGACCATAAATGCGATGACGGCTGCGGATGCGATCCTGGTGCCGCTGCAGTGCGAGTTCTTCGCGCTGGAAGGTTTGAGCCAGTTGCTGCGCACCGTCGAGCGCGTCAAATCGAGCCTCAACCCGCGCCTCGAAATTCAGGGCGTCGTGCTCACCATGTTCGATCAGCGCAACAAGCTATCGGATCAGGTGGCGTCCGACGTACGCCAGCATCTTGGCGATAAAGTCTATCGCACCGTGATCCCGCGCAATGTCAGGCTGTCGGAAGCACCTTCCTATGGCAAACCGGCGCTGGTTTACGATCATCGCTGCGCGGGAAGCAAAGCTTACATGAAGCTCGCGTCCGAACTGATACGGCGCGAGCGGAGCTTGCGTCAGACAGCCGCGTGAAGCGAGAGCCGGTCCGCGCTTTAAGGACGCCGGTTAACGCGATGAAAGGATTCTCAATTCTAGTCATACACGGTAGCGCGGTTGGGTGTGCTCCCTATACGGATGACTGAAATGTTAGAGAATATCGGTCCGACCGGAGTCATACTCTGACTGCGGCGGACTGAATAATCCGAGTGCCTACCGACCGGAAAATTCGATACGCAACCGATACGCAAGAGACAGAGATTTGGGGATGACGATGATGGCAGAGGAAAGCCCGAGCCGGCTCGGACGTGGACTGGCGGCATTGATCGGCGACGATGCGGCTTTTGCGCTTGGCGAGGCTGGTGTGCCCGCGCCGCGCGGGGTGCGCGAAGTGCCGATCGAATTCCTGCGGCCCAATCCGTTTCAGCCCCGTCACGTTTTTCGTGAAGAGGAATTGGCGGATCTTTCAAATTCGATCCGCGAGCAGGGCATCCTCCAGCCGATCGTCGTCCGTCCTGTCGCGGGCGAGGTAGACGCTTTCGAGATCGTCGCCGGCGAGCGCCGCTGGCGTGCCGCGCAGAAGGCCCAGCTCCATCAGGTTCCGATCATCGTCAAGGAACTGACGGACGCGCAGTCGCTTGAAATCGCGATCATCGAAAATGTGCAGCGTGCCGATCTCAACGCAGTCGAAGAGGCAGCAGGCTATGACCGGCTGATGCAGCAATTCGATTATACGCAAGAGAAGGTGTCGAAGCTGATCGGCAAAAGCCGCAGCCATGTCGCCAATACGATGCGTCTTCTAAGTCTGCCGGCCTCGGTCCGGGCGTTGATCGAAGCGGGCTCGCTGACGGCGGGCCATGCGCGTCCGCTGATCGGAATGGACCGGGCTGAAGAGATCGCCAAGGAGATCGTCGCCAAGGGGTTGAGCGTCCGCGAAGCCGAAGCACTGGCGCGCGTGGCTACGACCGGGACTTCGGCACCGCGCAAATCGGCGGCGGCATCCGCTCGCTCGCCCGAGAAGGATGCGGATACCGCAGCGCTCGAGCGCAATATTTCCGATCAGCTCGGGCTCAAGGTCGAGATCAATCATGCGGGCGAGGAGGGCGGCGAGGTGCGCGTCACCTATAAGTCGCTCGAACAGCTCGACGAGATTTGCCGACGTCTGGCTGGTCGGGGCGGCCCGAAGCTCAACTGATTTGATTTCGCCGCTAGCGAATTCCTGCGCGGGCTGCCTGTGCTATGCGCAACAATGTCTGGCCGCAGATCGCATTTTCCGGCAGACCGGTCGTTTTGCATTGCGTGTCAGCCTCGGCGACGAGGGTCAACGCGCGGTCGAGGCGGCGGCGATTCCATAATCCCAATTGACGGCGGAGCGCACCGGCCCGGCTGAAATGCACGGGCGGCCGGATGGTGCGCAAAGCCGCGTCCGCAGGTGTGCCGCTTTCGATTTCGGCGAGCGCCAGATGCAGCTGGATCAAATGGCGCGACAGCGCATTCAAAAGGGCGATGGGGCTCAAGTCGGCGCTGCGGGCGCGGGCAAGCGCGATGTCGAGCGCCGGAAGATCGCCGCCGGTTGCCGCATCCACCACGTCGCCCATGCTCGAATCCGCATTGTCGCCCACGCAGGCGCGGACATCGGCAAGCGTCACGCTTTGTTTTTCATCGCTCGTTTTCGGGCCCATATAGAGCGCGAGTTTTTCGAGTTCGTTCAGGGTCACGCCGCGGTCGCTGCCGAGATGCGATGTAAGGTATTGAAGCGCTGCAGGCTCGGGGGTCAGGCCGTCGCGCGCCAGGCGTTTGCGGATCGTGTCCTCAAGCGTTGCAGCATCGTCGGCATAGCAAGGGATCGCTGCGGCGCTTGCGTTTTCCTCAAAGAGCTTGCGCAAGGACGAACGCGGTCCGAGCTCGCCCCCCTCAACGATGATGAGCGCGTCGCCTTTCGGATCGGCGAGAAATCCTTCAAAGACTTTCGCCACCGTGTCGCCGGCGCCGCGTACCCGGACGATGCGACGCCCGCCGAGCATTGCGATGGATGCCGCTTCGTCGGCCAGCCGCGCCGGATCCTGACGCAGATCGCCATCGGTGAGATCGGAAACGCGGAAGGGATCTGAAAGGTCGTCGACGACGCTTCTGGAAAGCGCATTCATCCGTTCGCGGATCAATCCAGAATCC
>DASYEM010000091.1:0-4638 GCA_036499025.1 Parvibaculum sp.
GTCCGGCTTCGGTCCGGGACGGCGCCCAATTTTTAGGGACGATCAGGCCGCGTATTGCAGCGCGACCTGAACAAGCAGCACCAAGGCGTAACCGGCGACGGCAACGGTCGCGGCAACGGAGGCGAATTTATCGGCTGCATAGGTCATGGCGGTTCTCCTTCAATCCAGGCCGCTGGGGAGGGGGTTCCCATCGGCAAGGGGGATTTAGGCGCACCGTGAATGAAAAACAATGAACAAAACGAAAAATGTTTAGTCTTTACGTTTGATGTTGCGGCGCCGCAACACATAACGTCGATATAAGCATAAATATGGAATGAATATCAGTTAGTTACAGGATTTTTGCGGACTCATATGAAATTGCTGCACCGCAGAGATAATGGTATTCAGGCTTCTACCATATGTTGCTGGGGATCAATCATCGACACACCAGCCCTGAGCCCCGCGATCAAAATTTGATAGACGCCCTCGAGCTCGCGTTCGAGCTTTTCGAGCGGCAAGCGCGTGAAGAGCTGTGGATAGCTGAACTTCAAGGTGCCCGACTGGATCATCTCGGCAATGAATTCAGGATCGGCCACGGAAAATTCGCCCGAGATGTTTCCATACTCAAGGATCCGGCGCAGAACCTCGCGCTCGCGCGTCAGGCCTTCATTGTGGAAGTGCGGACGCTCGGCGGTGATGATCTGCGCCATCTCGACGAGCTTGGGGTCGCGCTCCAGCGTCTGAAAGGTTTCGCGCAGATCCTGAAACAGAAAATCATGCAGGCGTTCGGCGGCGCTGCGCCCGGGTTTGGTGAGGATATGCGACAGTTCCTCGGCGGTACGGATCGAGGCTTCGCGGGCGATTTCTTCGGCGATATCCAGCTTGCCCGGAAAATAGCGATAGAGATTGCCCGGCGACATCGCGCAATCTTCGGCAAGATCGGCCATGGTCGTTTTACCGTAGCCATAATGGGCAAAGCGCTGTCTGGCGGCGGTTATGATTTTCTGGCGCGTATCGTCTGGAGCGGTCATACAGATGATTGTAAGCCGGCGGAGTGAATAATCAACGAATCGTTCAATCGTTAGCAGGTGCAGCAGAGGGATGCGGGAGTTCGAGCATATCGGCGTGATTGGCGGCGGCGCCTGGGGCACAGCTTTGGCGCAGGTTTGCGCACGGGCGGGTGCGGGCAAGAGCCGCCGCGTGACGCTTTGGGCACGCGAAAACGAAGTCGTCGAAGCGGTGAACACACGCCACGAAAACGCGGCCTTCCTGCCCGGCATCACTCTTGATCCGGCAATCTGCGCAACCAATGAACTGGGCGATCTCGCTCATGCAGACGTGCTGTTGATGGTGACGCCCGCCCAGCACATGCGCGCCGTTTGCGCGAGCCTTGTACCGGCGCTCAAATCCGGCACGCCCGTTCTGCTTTGCGCCAAGGGCGTCGAACAAGGCACGCATAAGCTGCTGACCGATGTGCTCGGCGAAGCTTTGCCGGCAGCGATCCCCGCCGTTCTCTCTGGCCCGAGCTTTGCCACCGAAGTCGCGCGCGGATTGCCGACCGCCGTGACGCTTGCTTGCGCCGACGAGAATCTTGCGACCGCGCTGATGAACGCCATCGGCATCCCGACATTCCGGCCCTATTACTCGCCCGATCTCATTGGCGCGGAAGTCGGCGGCGCGGTGAAGAACGTGCTCGCCATCGCCTGCGGCATTGTCGAGGGAAAGAAGCTCGGCGCGTCGGCGCGAGCGGCTCTGACCACACGCGGCTTTGCCGAGATGACGCGTCTCGGCCTCGCGCTCGGCGCGCGCGCCGAAACGCTTGCCGGTCTCTCGGGTCTCGGAGATCTGGTGCTGACCTGCAATTCACCGCAATCGCGCAATATGTCGCTGGGCCTCGCGCTTGGCGAAGGCAAGTCGCTCGCGGATATTCTTGGCGCGCGATCCGCCGTCACCGAAGGCGTTCATTCCGCAACCGCCGTCGTCGATCTCGCCGCCACGCTCAATGTCGAAATGCCGATCTCTGAAGCGGTCGCTTCGATCGTGACGGGCAAGGCCAATGTCGATGAAGCGATCGCCGCCCTCCTCACTCGCCCCTTTAAAAGCGAAATCTGATCTGGAGTTTTCCAAATGCTTTTCTGCATCATCGGCATCGACAAGCCCGACAGCTTGCCCATCCGCCTCGCCAATCGCGATGCCCATCTCAAATACTGGGCCGATAGCGGTTGCGTGAAGATGGGCGGGCCTTTCTCCAATGACGACGGAACGGTAATGAACGGTTCGCTTCTCGCCATCGATGTCGAGGATCGACCCGCCGCCGAAAAGCTTCTGGCAAACGATCCCTACAAACTTGCGGGCCTTTTCGAACGCAGCGAAGTGCGCGCCTGGAAATGGCTTCTCGGACCGAAGGCATAAGGAAAAGACGATGGCATATTGGCTTTATAAGTCCGAGCCTTCCGCCTGGTCGTGGGACGATCAAAAAAAGAAAGGCGCGAAGGGTGAACCCTGGACCGGCGTGCGCAATCATCAGGCCAACAACAATATGAAGGCAATGAAGAAGGGCGACCTCGGCTTCTTCTATCATTCGGTCGAAGAGAAAAGCATCGTCGGTATCGTCCGCGTCATCGGCGAGCATCGCCCCGACCCGACCGACGAGATGGGCAAGTTCGGTCTCGTCATCATCGAAGCCGTCGAAGACATGCCGACACCCGTGACGCTCGCGGCGATCAAGACCGAGCCGAAACTCGCGGAATCGATGCTGCTGCGCATGTCGCGCCTCTCGGTGCAGCCGGTGCGCGATGCGGAATGGAAATTGATCTGCAAGATGGGCGGGCTCGCGAAAGCGCCGTGAGGCTCAAAGCGGTTTCGCGTTCTCGCTAAACCGATGCGCCAACTCACCTTCACCGATCTCGCCGGCGGCCAGACGAATGAAGGTGTCGTATTTGTCTGTCTGGCTCGCTTCCACCCGGAAGCCATTGAGACGCAGAAAGGTGAGCGCTGTCACATAAGCGGTGCGCTTATTGCCATCAACAAAAGGCTGGTTTGTGGCGATGCCGTAGGCGTAAGAAGCCGCGAGCGTAAAAAGATCGGGCTCTTCGTAAGCGAATTTATTCAGCAGACGGCCCAACGCTGAATCGAGAAGTCCTTCATCGCGCACACCTTTACCGCCACCATGCTCCGTAAGCTGACGTAAGTGAAAAGCAAGCACGGCTGATTTGAGAACCCATACAGGCTCGGAACGCTCGGTCATGGCAAATACTTACTTCGCGAGCGCCTTGAGGACGTCGCGATCTTCGCGCATGACGGCTTCAGCGGCTTCCATTTGTCTGGCGAGTTCGGGATCATAAGGCGTCAGCAAATAGCCGTCGGGCGTCTCCACCAGGAAGAGTTGATCGCCCTTTGCCACATGAAGCTTCTCGAGCGCCGCTTTGGGCAGGGCAACGCCAACTGAATTGCCGATTTGTGTAATCTTGAGGGCTATCATCGTGCATCTTCGTAGGTTATAACATATGTTATAACGAAACTTGCAAAATGCAACCTAATTCGCCAGAAACGCCCTGTAATCCTCGACCAATCCCGCCGCCGACAATCCAATTAACGTCTCGCCATCCTTCGGATCGGCCAGCGTCGGATCCGAGCCGATGCGGCCGTCGGGGAATTTGGCCCGGTAATCTTCGGCGTCGGTGAAACGTCCTGTCGGAGCGATGACCGGGCTCATCTCGGCGTGTTTGATCGCTTGGGGATAGGCGGCATAGGTGATGGCAATTTCCGATGGTGTCGCATGGCTGCCATGGCCCGCGCCGTAACGCGACCGGCAGAAATCCATCACGGGCCTGTAGTCCCACCAGTTCGCAAGCCGGCATTTCACAGGACCGCGGTTCGAGGCGTCGCCTGCCAGCGAACGGTCGGCATAGATTTCGGAAAAGGCGGCGTTGATGGTCGAAACATTGCCGCCATGTCCGTTGAAAAAATAGATGCGCTCGAAACCGTGCCGCCCGAGCGACGAAACCCAGTCATGGATTGCCGCGATCATGGTCGAAGGGCGAATGGTCAGCGTGCCGGGAAAGCCCAGATGATGCTGCGCGATGCCGACATTGAAAGTGGGCCCGACGAGAAAGCCCGCCTCGTCGCCTGCGCGCTTCGCAATCACTTCAGGACAAATCGCATCGGTGCCTATAAGCCCGGTCGGCCCATGCTGCTCGGTCGAGCCGATGGGAATGACGATCCCGCGCGAGCGCCTGAGATAGTCTTCAATTTCCGGCCAGCTTGAAAGATGGAGTTGCATCGCCGCCTTTCGCCGCGCCATCGCGCGCATGAGCCCAAGCCCTGATAATCTCCCTCCTAATATGGAGATGGAGGCGAGAACTCCCAATGAAAATCGAACCACGCAGAGGTCAGGCAAAAGACTGGCAACAGGTGGCCGACGCCTTTGTCGCCGCCCGCGCCGCCATGCCCTATTTGCCGAACCTTCATACCCACGCCGAGACCCGCGCCTTCATCAAATCGGTCACCGAAACGCTGGAAGTCTGGGTCGCGGAAACCGTGCTTTATGGCGAGCCGCGCATTGCGGGTTTTGCCGCCATCCATGACACTGAAAACGGGGCCTGGCTCGACCACCTCTATATTCACCCGGCAACGCAGAACCATGCGCTCGGCCGGACC
>DASYEM010000092.1:0-23982 GCA_036499025.1 Parvibaculum sp.
TTCAAGGTCAGTGCCGTCGCGCCGGTGATGCCGTCGCCCACCGTGCCGGTGTCCGTCGCATATCCAATAATCGCGGGCGCATCCGGCACGGCCGCATCGATGGTGACGGTGAAGGCGGTCGAAGCCGCTCCGGCATTGCCCGCCGCATCTGTCGCCGTCGCCGTGAAATCATGCGCCCCGTCGATGAGCGTCGATGTGCCAAAACTCCACGCGCCGCCGCCATTGGCGGTCGCGGTGCCGAGCTCTGTCGCGCCGTCGAAGATCGTGACCGTCGCCCCTGCTTCCGCCGTGCCGCTCAAGGTCAATGTGGCGTCCGAGGTGATGCCGTCGCCCGCCGTGCCGGTGTCGGCCGAATAGCCGCTGATCGCCGGAGCATCCGGGGCCGCCGTGTCGACCGTGACGGAAAGCGCCGCAGAGGCCGCGCCCGTATTGCCCGCCACGTCCGTCGCGGTTGCCGTGAGATCATGCGCGCCATCGCCAAGCGCGGATGTGCCGAAGCTCCATGCGCCGTTGCCCGCCGCGATCGCGGTGCCAAGCTGCGTCGCGCCGTCGAAGACCGTAACCGTCGCACCCGCTTCCGCCGTGCCGCTGAGCGTGAGCATCGTCGCGGAGGTGATGCCGTCGCCCGCAACGCCGGAATCGGTCGAATAGGCGACGATGACCGGCGCATCGGGCGCGCTCGCATCGACGGTGATCGCGGTCGCGGGCGATGCCGCGCTGGCGCCATGCGCGGTGCTGGCCGTCGCGGTGAAGCCATGCGCGCCATCGGCCAAGGCCGGGGTCGTGAAGCTCCATGAACCGTCGATGCCCGCCGTCGCCGTGCCGAGCTTCGTGCCGCCGTCGAAAACCGTGACGGTTGCTCCCGCTTCCGCCGTGCCGTTCAAGGTCAGCACCGTATCGGCGGTGACGCCGTCTCCCGCCGCGCCGGTGTCGTCGGAGTACCCCGCGATGTCCGGTGCGGCGACGGGCTGCTCCTGCCCGATATGGCGATCGGTATAATCCAGCGGCGGCTGGCCTTCGCTGCCCACCGGCATGGGCGCGGCATTATTGGCGATGTCGATGTGATTGTTCTGCGCCTGCGTGTCCGGCAGGTCGCCCCAGCTCAGCAGATGCAGAAAGCCGTCGGGCAGCGGGCCGTCTATGCCGGGGGTCGCCACCGAGGCGGTCGAGCTCAGGAAGTCGGCATCCAGTCCGGCGATGCGCACCGTTCCGTCCGGGCCGTTCAGGACGAGGTTCTGGCCTTCGACATGCAGATCCTTCACGCCGTCCAGCGAGACGATTTCCACCGTCGTGCCTTGCGGAACGCGAAAATTGTGCCCCGCCGTGATCGTTACGGTTTGCGACGTGCCGTCCGAGGCCGTCAATTGCAGAACGATCTTCATTGCCCATACTCCACGTGACACGAACCGAAGGCGAAACGCCGCGACCTAGCGGGCGCCGGCGACCTGTTGTCCCAGCTCTCCGATGGCCGCGAGAACGCCATAGGCCGAGCGCAATTCCGCGAAACGCGCCTCCAGTTCGGCGACGTTTGCCGTCCGCTCCTCGTTCAGAACGAAGAAGAGGTCGAGGAGATCGCGTTGGCCGCCGATGAACTGCGCGTCATAGACCCGCACTATCTCGCTCGCCGACGCCTTGCGGCGGGCCAGCACCGAATGCGTGGTCCGGCTCGCCTGGAAATTCTCGAGCATGTCGAGGACGCCGAGGCGCACCTTGCGCGCGACATCCTGAATGCGCATCGACGCGGCCTGTTCGCGGTAGCTCGCCGCGCTGACGTCGGAGAGGTTTCCGCCACCGGTCGAGAATTTGTAGGTCAGGCGCAGACCGGCGTAATAGCTGTCGTCGTCGCCTCTCACGCCATCGATGTCGCGGCCGTTTCTGGCCTGAAACTCGGCGTCGAGGCGCGGAAAAAGCACCGAGCGGGCGACATCGCGTTCGGAATCGGCGGCCTTGGCGCGGGCGCGGGCGGAAGCAAGCGCGGGATGGGCGCGCGTCGCCTGATCGACCGCCTCGTCGCCTGTCATGTTGAGCAATTCGACCGGCTCCACCGGCTCTTTCAAATCTTCCGGCGACGTGCCGATCAGCTCGCGGTAATGCGTCTCCGCCAGCGCGACGTCGCGCTGGGCGTCGAGCACCAGAAAGCGCGCCTGTTCCGTTTCGCTGTGGCCGACGACCGTCAGCGAGCGCAGGCCCGTATCGGCCGCCGCGCGTTGCTCGATGCGCTGCGCGATGTTGCGCGCGCGCTTTTCGTGGCTTTGCAGCAAGACCAGCCGCTCGCGCGTTTCCAGAACCGCGAGATAGGCGTTAGCCGCATCCAGCGCGGCGTCGTTCACGACCGATTGCGCGTCGAATTTTTCAGCGTCGGCAGCGGATTCCGCCGTCGCGACGCGGGCCGGCGTCGCGAGCCCGTCGAAAATCGGCTGGGTCAGCGTCACCGAATAATTCTGCGGCGTCAGCGTCTGCTCGGAAAAAGCCTGCTTGGTCTTTTCGCGGCGGACCGATCCGTCGACCGAAAGCGTCGGAAAATAGCCCGACACGGCGGTGTCCACATCGCTGCCCGCCGCATCGACCTCGTAGGCCTGAGCCTTGACCGCCGGGTGATTGCGCACGGCGAGCGTCATGGCGTCGTCGATCGTCTGCGCGGCGACGGGCGCCGATACGGTCATCAGCGCGGCGCCCGCAATCGCGCCAAGCCCTAGAGAAAAACCATTGGCTCGCGCAAACGCGCGAGTTCCACTCCGCTTATCCATCTCGAAACCCCCAGTGCCCACGCCATGCGGCGCCGGAGGTATCCAAGTGAGAAAACCGTCCGATTACAATACAAATTGCTTAAAATACTTAATATATGGGACAAAATTCATAGAATTGATAAAGATCATTTTCTATCTGTTCTTGTTATTCATTTGGTGAATACCGAACATTCACGAAAATGATAATGGACAAACCGACACCCGCCCGGTTAACCACCGGCGACAACGCCCCACAAAGGGGTTTCCCAACCTTTTGAGTCGGGTAAAGTCGCCGTCTGAAATTGGGACGGAAGAAGAGTATGCGCCTGTGAATATCCGCGACCTGGATCTCAATCTGCTGCTCGTCTTCAACGCCATCTATGTGGAAAAAAGCATCAGTGGCGCGGCGAAGAAGCTCGGCCTGACACAGCCCGCGGTCAGCAACGCCTTGCGGCGGCTTCGCACCTTCACTGGCGATCCGCTTTTCTACAAGGCGGGCCGGGGCGTATCGCCGACCCGCGCCGCTGAATCACTCGCCATTCCCGTCGGCCATGCGCTCGACACGATGGAGCGCGGCCTCTCGTCGGTACGCAGCTTCGATCCCGCCACATCGACGCGGACCTTCCGCATCGGCACAAACGATCTCGTTCACAGCATGCTGGTGCCCACCCTCGTCGGCCTGGTGCGGCGGCAGGCTCCGAATGTCGTTCTCGAATTCATTTTCCAGCCCCATGAGGGCGCGGTAACGGCGCTGAAAGAGGGCGCTTACGATCTGGCAATCTTGCCGGCCTTCTCGGTGGACGAGGACCTCACCTCCACGCATTTCGCCAGCGAGCAGTTCGTCATGGTCCTCGGGCGCAACCATCCGATGGCCCGGCTCAACAAGCTGACGGTCGAGGCGATCAACAACATGCATTTCGTCGTCACCACGCATGTTCCGCGCCTGCGCAAGTTGGTGGACGATGCTTTCGCGGCCAACGGCGCCACGCGCAATGTCGTTTGCGCCGTCGGCGACACCCATAGCGTTTATTCGCTTGTCGCCGTTTCCGACCTCGTGTCTTGCGTCGGCCGTTCCGTCGCCAACCAGCATAATGCCGATGGCAGTCTCGTCCTCCTGGATCTGCCCTTCGACATGCCGAGCATCGAAGGTCACATGGTCTGGACAAAGCGGATGGACGACGATCAGGGACACAAATGGATCCGCGACTACGCCGTTGAAATCATGCGCAGCGGCTTCAAGCTTCACTCATCCGAAGCCTGACGGCGACGCCGCCTATAAAGTGACGGCGAGCCTCATTCCGAGCACGACCGCGTCGTGGTTGTCGTCGGTGCCGCCCGGCTCGCGGATATATTGGAGATTGGGATCCAGCGTCAGCCAGTTCGTCGCCTGAACCTGATAATCCAGTTCGCTCGCATATTCAGACTTCTGCACCGGCACGGGCGTCAGGCCCGCGGCGTTTTGCACCTCCTGCCCGTCAGCCACGCGGCCACTCACATGGGTGATGCCGAAAGCGAGGCCGAGCGCATCCTTCGGGCGGCTCTCGAAAGGCCCGGCATAGGAAGCGCCGACTGCGAATTGCCGGTCCGTTTCCACCGTGTTGTGATCGGCCACGACCGCATTCAGGAACAGCGTCAATCCCCGCTTGTCGGGATCGTTGGCCTCGCCGGTCACTTGTTGTTTCGCGTTGAAATATCCGCCGAAACTTCCGTTGCGTTCGAGCGGCGGCAGGCCGGTGATGACCTGCGGCTGGCGATTGACGTCGAAAAAGAGATCGGACATATCGGCGGTGCTGTACCAGCCGCCGATTTTATAAAGGCCGGGCAGCGCCTCATCCGGCGACCAGCCGATTTCAGCGGGCAGCAACGCGCCCGTTCCGCCATGCGGGCCGAGGGCGAAACCCGTTTCCGTGTTGCGGGGGCTCACCTGATAAGCGCCCGCCTCGACATAGACCTCCTTGCCCGCGTTCAGCTTCAGCCGCGTGCCCCATTGACCGACCGGCGAGTTCATCCAGTAGCCGCCCGCGATGTTGCCGGGCTGCGCGCCGCAAAAGGTCAGGTTCTGAAAGTCGCAGGAAAAGGCGGCGAAATCGTCGCCGGGATTGACGCGGCCGAATTTCAGATCGACGGCGTCGTCGAAGTAAGTCTGATCGTAGGAAAATTCACTCAGACGCCAGATATTTCCGCGCCCGTAGATTTCCTGCACCTGCTGCAAGGCGGGAATGTCCGCCTTGTCGTTGAGGTTCCCGCCTTCGCGTTTGGTGATCGTCACCTTAAGTTTGGCGTTGGAAATGCCGAACAGCTTGTCGAGATCGGCTGTCGTGCCGAGCGTCAGCTGCCCCGCCTGATCGAAGGTGTGACGGTCCCCGCCGACCGGGTTGTAGGCGCCCTCCGCGACGAAACCGAGCTTGAAGGACAATCCGTCTTCCTGCAGACGCGTTCGCTCGCCGTTCCAGTCGCCGAGAAGACCGGGCGCGCCGGCGTCATCCGCCCTCGCCGCGCCCGCGCCGCACAAGGCCGCGAGAGCGAGGAGGCTGCACCCGCCCAGGCGGCCAAGCAGCATTTTCTTCTTTGTCATTTCCCTTTTTGTCATGACGTTCCTCCCTGCTTTCAACTTTTCGGCAGCGCGTAGGCGATGATGGAATCTCCGGCTTTGGTTCCGGTCGATCCGTGACCGCCCGCGACCACGATGACGAATTGACGATTGCTCGCTTTCGACCAATAGGTCATCGGCGTTGCCTGTCCGCCCGCCGGCAAACGCTGTTCCCAAAGCGTCTTGCCGGTCGTCACGTCATAGGCGCGGACATAATAGTCGAGGCTGGCGCTGAGGAAGGCGACGCCGCCGCCGGTGAGCAAGGGTCCGCCGATACCGGGCACGCCCATCTTGAACGGCAGCGGCACGGGCGACAGGTCCCTGACCGTGCCGTTGATGTGGCGGTAGTGGATTTTGCCGGTGTTCAGATCGGCCGCCGCGACATAGCCCCACGGCGGCGACTGACAGGGCAGCCCGACCGGCGACAGGAACGGCTTTAGATTGGCCGCATAGGGAGAGCCGAAGTTCTCGTTGACCGGCGGGTCCTGCGGCTTGCTGACGAGACGCGTGTGATCGTCCGAACGCGGAATAAGTGTCGAGGTGAAGGCGAGGTAGACCGGCATGGCGAAAACGATCTGCCGCACCGGATCGACGGCCACGCCGCCCCAGTTGAAGGTGCCGAAATTGCCGGGATAGACAATCGTGCCGCGCGTCGAAGGTGGCGTGTAGCGTCCTTCATAGCGGAGCGTGCGAAACGCGATCCGGCAGGCAAGCTGATCGAAAGGCGTCACGCCCCACATCGCCGTTTCGGTGAGCGGCGGCGGGTTGAAGGAGAGCGCCGAATGCGGCTGCATCGGCGCGGTGAAGTCGCCGCCTTCGGCGTTCCCCGGCGCAACCTCTTCGGTGACGGGCAAAGCCGGTTTGCCGGTGCGGCGGTCGAGCACGAATATCTCGCCTTCCTTGGTCGAGGCGACAAGCGCGGGAACCGTGCCGCCGCCGATGTTCAGATCGACGAGGCTCGGCTGGGCCGGAATGTCCATGTCCCAGAGATCGTGATGCGTGCCCTGAAACACCCAGGCGAGTTTTCCGGTGTCGGCATGAAGCGCGACGATGGAGGAGGAGAACTTCTCGACGCTCTTGCTGCGGTTCTTGCCGAGTTGGTCGGGCTGCTGATTGCCCATCGGAATATAAATGAGGCCGAGTTTGGGATCGTAGCTCGACACCGACCAGCTATTGGGAGAGTTCTCCGTGTAGTTCTGCCCCGCCGCAATCGGCGCGGTGCTATCGGGATTGCCGCTGTCCCAGTTCCAGACCAGCGCGCCCGTGTCCACATCGTAAGCGCGGATGACCCCGGACGCTTCATTGGCGGTATAATTGTCGTTGACCGTTCCGCCGATGATGAGCAGCTTTCCGGCGATGACGGGTGGCGATGTCGAATAATAGGAACCCGTCTTCACATTCGGCATGTTCTGCCAGAGATTGACGGTGCCCTCCGCGCCGCCGAAACCGGGGCAGACTTTTCCGGTCGCGGCGCTCAGCGCGATCAGCTTGCCTTCAATCGTCGGCAGAAAGAGACGCTGCACGCAATCGGGCGAGGCGGCTGTCGCCACCGGTCCGGCAGCTGCCGCGCCGTCATAATAGGTGACGCCCCGGCAGGTGAGATGCTGCATGTCCTGACGGTGAACCTTGACCTTCGGATCGAAGCGCCATTTTTCGGCGCCGGTCTCCGCATCGAGCGCGATCACCAGATCATGCGGCGTGCACAGATAGACGCTGTTGCCGACCATCAGCGGCGTGACTTCGTAGGTCGCTTCGACGGGATCGGAAGGCCCGCGAATGTCGCCGGTGTGGAACTTCCAGGCGACGGTCAGCTGCTTGACGTTTTGCGGGGTGATCTGGTGGAGCGGCGAGTAGCGGTCGCCCGCATAGGTGCGGCCATAGGCTTGCCACTCTCCGGGCGGAACGCCGTCATCGGCAATCGCCGCCGTGCGGTCCGGCAATGTGCCGCTCACATCATGCGGCGATTTCGTCATGGCGACGAGGCCGACCGCGATGGAGAGGATCAGCGAGGCGCAGAGCGCGATCCATCCGCTTTTCCGTTTTGAAACATCGGGCAGCGTCAGGCTGCGCACGACCCAGGGCAGCGCCAGAAGAATGCCGAGCACAATCGTCACATCGCCGCGCGGCGCAAGCGACCACCAGTCCAGCCCCACTTCCCAGAGCGCCCAGGCGAGGCTGACGAGCACGGTCGCCGCATAGAGCCAGAGAGCGAGCGGATTGGCGTAAAGTATCAGCGCGCCGGTCGCGATAAAGGCGATGCCCAGGATTATGTAAAAAAGAGAGCCGCCAAGGATGGCGAGCCATATCCCTCCGCCGCCGAGCGCCAATCCGGTCAGAATGAAAATGAGCGCGAGAATCCGGCTGATGGCCGGAGTTTTCGGAATCACCATGATCGGCACCTGCATGCGTTTGAAAGCGGATTTCGGCGGATGAGTTAGGAACCCATTGGCGAAACGACACGCAACGCGAAATCGTTCCCCGAAATCGACAGAGCCGTGACGTTTAAAACACTGGCCCATTATATCGCAATACGATATATCTACCTCCCCGCCTCAGATGGCGGATAGAGGCGTCCCGCAGATCGCGGCAAGGAGACGATTGTTCCTGTCCGCCGCCGCCAGCTTCGACGGCCAGGGAAAATCGTCGAGGCTCGCTGCGGCGATCAGCAGATAGGCGCGGACGGTCGCGTCTTCCGGCGCAAATCCCATCCCCTCCAGGCATTGGGCGAAAAAAACCGTCAGCTTCTTGTCCACGGCGCGCACCGCCTTGCGCGCCCGCTCGTCGCTTTGCGCCCATGCGCGCATGGCCAAAGCGAGTTTCCGTAAGTTCCGGGTGGTCGCCATCGTCGAGGCGCTCTGCAATTGCTCCATCGGCGCGCCGCCTTGCGCACGGATATCAGCCAGATTGCGGTCGAGCTGCTCGCCGCTGTAGTAGGCGCAGAGCTGTCCGAGGAAGGCGTCGAAGCTTGCGAAGTGATGGTAGAAGCTGCCGGTCGAGATGTTGAGCGCTTTGGCGAGGGGATGCAGCCTGAGCGCTCGCAACCCGGCATCTCGCAACAGGTCCTGTCCGGCCTTCAGCCAGGCTTCCCGCGTCAGGTCTTTTAAATCATGCGCCATCGAGCCCCTTAAGGATCGGTTGCTTCTCCGCTCTTACATAACATAAGTTATGTTGTTGATAAAAGGGAAGCCGCCAATGTCCGACATGTCCATGCCGACAAAAAAAAGCGCCGCCGAGTGGAGCGCCTGGGCCGACGAGCAGAGCTTGCGCCTTGCCGAACGGGCGCAGGCCGCCGAAGAGATGCGGAGCGTGCCGCCCGAAACGATATCCGATGCGCGCGCCGCCGGTTTCTTCGCCATGCTGACGCCCGAGACGCTGGGCGGACAGGCGGCCTCTTTCGGTATCTTTCTGTACGTGGTTCGGCGGCTCAGTCGCGGCTGCGTATCGAGCGGGTGGACGCTCTCATTTCTGGCGTTGCACGCATGGTTGTTGGCCAAATTCGACAAGCCGTTGCAGGACACGTTGTTTCGCGACGGCGCAACGCCTCTGATGCCCGCGCCGCTCGCGCCGACGGGCGAGGCCGCGAAGGTCGATGGCGGCTATCTCGTCAATGGCCGCTGGGAATGGGCGACGGGCGTCAATCATGCCGACTGGGTGATGGTCAGTTGCATCGAGCCGGAGGGCATGGGCCCGCGTTTTTGCATCGTCCGCATCGAGGATGTGGAGGTTCTCGATGTCTGGCGGACGGCGGGCATGGCGGCCACCGGCAGCAATACCGTCATCATCCGCGATCTCTTCGTGCCCGAGCATATGACCCTCGCCGCTTGGCAATTGAAGCTCGCGGCATCGCCCGGCGAGGCGCTCCATCCGCGCTCCACCGTCGTCTATCCGATGTCGGCCACCCTCGCGCTTGTCGCCGCGACGCCCGCTCTCGGCGCACTCGAGGCCGCCGTCGATATATTCCGCAACCGAATGAAATCGAAAATGCAGGCTTATGGCGACGTCAGGCAGGGCGATCTGCCCGTGACGCATCTGCGGCTCGGCGAGGCGATCGCCGCGCATCAGGCCGCGGGCGCCTTGTGGGATGACGCCATCAAGCGGCTGGAGCGCGACGGGCCGCTTGGCCATCAGACGCCGCTGGAAACGCTTGTCGCCATCCGCGTCGCCAGCGCCAGCATCGTGCGGCTCGCCAATGACGCCATCGACAGGCTCGCCGGCGCGGCGGGCGCCAGCGCCGGCTTTTTGAGTTTTCCGCTACAACGCCAGTTGCGGGACGTTCAGATGATGCGCGGCCATGTGGTCTTCGATTGGGACCGCGCCGCCCAGATCGCCGGAAAGGTCGCGCTCGGCCGGGAGCCGGCCTTTTCCGATCTGCTTTGAGTCCCCCGCGCCTTAGCTGAAATCCAGCCCCGGCATGTTTTCCTTCGTGCGCCACTCGCGGGCCAGTTCGAAGAAGGCGACGGAGCCCGGACCATAGAGTTCGTCCAGCAGACCCTCGCCCTGCCCCGCGCGACCTTCGCCATTGTAATAGCCGGGCGTGCAGTCGGTGCGGAATTGCAGGTTCGGCAAGGCGCTGCGGCGGATGGTGGCGACCCACTCCTCCTCCGCGTCCGGCGTCGGCTCGACCTTTTGCGCTTGAGACAAGTTGGCGCGGCTCACGACCTGGGCGATGTGATCGGCCTGCTCGTCCAGCATATGCGGGAAGTTCGGCGTCAGAATGTTCTGCGTCACGCCCATGTGGAAGCAGTTCGGGAAGCCGTGGCTGTAGAAGCCATGCAGCGTCTTCAGGCCCTTCGCCCAATGATCGGTGAGCTTGCGTCCCTCGCGGCCATAAATTTCGAAACCGGCGCGGCGCGTATAGGCCGTGCCCACTTCAAAGCCGGTGGCGAAGATGATGCAGTCCACCTCATATTCCACGCCGTCGAAAACGAGGCCCTTCTCCGTCACGCGATCGACGCCGCGCCCCAGCGTGTCCACCAGCGTCACGTTTGGGCGGTTGAAGGTCGGCAGGTAATCGTCGTTGAAGGTCGGCCGCTTGCAGAACTGGCGATACCAGGGCTTCAGCGCTTCGGCTGTCTTCTCGTCTTTCACCGTCGCATCGACGCGGGCGCGCACCTGGTTCATCTTGCGGAAGTCGGCAAGCTCCATCTCGCGGCCCAGCTCTTCCGGCGACAGCGCCGTGCCAGCGCGCGTCGCCACGATGGCGGAGAGATTGCGGATGATGTCGGTCCAGCCGTCGCTCACCAGGTCTTCGTCCTGATGGCCGCCATTGACGAGAATGTTGAAATTCTCCATGCGCCGTTTCTGCCAGCCCGGCGTCAGCGACTTTGCCCATTCGGAATCGGTCGGCCTGTTGCCGCGCACATCCACCGACGAGGGCGTGCGCTGAAACACATAGACCTGCTTTGCGTGCCGTCCGAGATGCGGCACGCATTGGATCGCCGTCGCGCCTGTGCCGATGATCGCCACGCGTTTGTCGGCGAGCTTGTCGAGGCCGCCTTCATTGTTGCCGCCGGTGTAATCGTAATCCCAGCGGCTCGTGTGGAAACTGTGGCCCTTGAACGTTTCGATGCCGGGAATGCCCGGCAGCTTGGGGCGGTTCAGCGGGCCGCTCGACATCACCACATAGCGCGCCTTCATGCGGTCGTCGCGGTTCGTTGCGATCAGCCAGCGCTTCTCGTCCTCCAGCCATTTCACTTCGCGGATTTCGGTTTGGAAGCAGGCGCTGCGATAGAGGTCGAAAGTTTCGCCGATGCGGCGCGCATGGGCGCGGATTTCATTGGCGTAGCTGTATTTCTCTTTCGGAATGTAGTTCGTCTCTTCAAGCAGCGGCAGGTAGATGTAGGATTCAATATCGCATTGTGCGCCGGGATAGCGGTTCCAGTACCATGTGCCGCCGAAGTCGCCGCCCTTCTCGATGATGCGGATGTCGCGCACGCCCGCTTCGCGCAAACGCGCCGCCGCGATCAGCCCGCCGAAGCCGCCGCCGACGATCAGCACATCGACCTCATCGTTCAGCGCGGCGCGCGTGAAGCCCGGCTCGACGTAAGGATCGTCGACATAATGGGCGAAGTCGCCCTTGGTCTCGACATACTGGTCGTTCGCGTCGGTGCGAAGGCGACGGTCGCGCTCCTGACGATATTTTTCGCGCAATTGATCGGGGTCAAAATCCGTGGCGATGTTCATGGGAGTCTCCCTGCATCATTTTTGAATTTCTTGTCCGATATTCTGTCAGGCAGTTCGCTCCTCGCGCAACTGCAACTCCTCGATCATCGCGGCGCGAATTTGGAATTTCTGCACCTTTCCGGTGACCGTCAGCGGGAATTCCGGCACGAAACGGACATAGCGCGGCACCTTGTAATGAGCGATCTGGCCGCGGCAGAAGGCCTTTACCTCTTCCTCGCTCAGGCTTTCTCCCGGTTTCAGCCGGATCCAGGCACAGATTTCTTCGCCGAATTTGAGGTCGGGCACACCGACCACCGCCACGTCCTCCACTTTAGGGTGGCGGTAGATATATTCCTCGATCTCGCGCGGATAGACGTTCTCGCCGCCGCGAATGACCATGTCCTTCAAGCGTCCGACGATATTGCCATAGCCCTCCGCGTCGATGACCGCGAGGTCGCCCGTGTGCATCCAGCCTTCGGCGTCCACCGCCCCGGCGGTTTTCTCCGGCTCGTCCCAATAGCCGATCATCACCGAATAGCCGCGCGTGCAAAGCTCGCCCGCCTCTCCGCGCGGTACGGTCTGTCCATCGAGATCAATGACCTTGCATTCGAGATGCGGCTGCGCCCGGCCGATGGTCGAGACGCGGCGTTCAAGCGGATCGTCGCCGCCGCTCTGGAAACTCACCGGGCTCGTCTCCGTCATGCCGTAAGCGATTGTGACGTCGCGCATGTGCATCCGGTCGATCACCTGTTTCATCACCTCGACGGGGCAAGGCGAACCCGCCATGCAGCCGGTGCGCAATGACGAGAGATCGAATTTCGCAAAATCCGGGTGGCCGAGTTCGGCGATGAACATGGTCGGCACGCCGTAGAGCCCGGTGCAACGTTCCGCTTCCACCGCTTGCAGCACGGCGAGCGGATCGAAACCGTCGGCGGGATAGACCATCGTCGCGCCATGCGTGAGACATCCGAGATTGCCCATCACCATGCCGAAGCAATGATAGAGCGGCACGGGAATGCAAAGCCGGTCGCCGGGTTGCAGCCCGACGCTGCGCCCGACGAAGAAGCCGTTGTTCAAAATGTTGCGATGGGAAAGCGTCGCGCCTTTCGGCAAGCCGGTCGTGCCGCTGGTGAACTGGATGTTGATGGCGTCGCGCGCCTCAAGTTCCGGCTCGCGCCGCGCAAGCTCCTCGCGGTGTTCCTGTTTCGCAAGCCCCGGAATGTCGTCGAAGGAAAGCCAACCCGGACGTTTCGCGCCGATCAGAACCGCGTGGCGCAGATGCGGCAGCGTCTTCAGCGACAGTTCGCCATTGCCGCTGCGCAGATCCGGCGCCAGCGTTTCGATCATCTGCGCATAGTCGCTGGTCTTGAACCGCTCCGGCGTCACCAGCACGCGGACGCCGACCTTGTTCAGCGTGTATTCGATTTCGGACAGCCGATATGCCGGATTGATGTTGACGAGAATGATGCCCGCCTTGGCAGTGGCGAATTGCGTCAGCGTCCATTCGGCGCAATTGGGCGCCCATATGCCGACCCGGTCGCCCTTGCAAAGCCCGAGCGCTATCAGTCCCGCCGCCAGCGCCTCAGCTTTCGCTTTCAGCTCCGCATAGGTCCAGCGGATGCCCTGATGCACGGAGACCAGCGCCTCGCGCTCGCCCCATTTTTTCGCCACCTGATCGAGCGCCGCGCCGATGGTGTCCTCGCGCAGCGCGGGCTCGCTTGCGCCCTTCACATATGAGAGGTCGGAGATTTCCATTTTTCGTTTTCCGCTTCCGGTCAACTTCGCCTCAAACCCGGGGACAACAAATAATCGGGCATATCTCGCCCATTGAAGAGGGAAAAGTTGCCTGCAAGCGCCGCGAGGCGTCTGGTTCGGCAACCGCGGCAACGGGCCGACAACGCAGGCAACGGCTACTCAAGCCGACAAGCGTTCAATCATCGACATGGCGGCGGCGGGATTTTTCTCCTTGAAGCCGCTGATAACATAGAGATAAACGTCGCGCGCTTCCTTCTTCGCAGCCTTTCCGATCGGCGCTTCGAGACCTTTGGGCACATCGCCCGCCGACCAGAGGCGGGCACGCTCGACCCATGCGTCGAGCGCCTTGGCGGAGTAGCCGAGCTTCTCCTTTTCCACCGTACCCATCGCGCGCACATAGACAAAAGGCGCGGTGATGTCGGCGATTTGCGGATAGTCGGCATCCGCCGAAATGATGACGGCGACGCCGTATTCGCGAACAAGCGCGATGAAGTCCGGCGATTTAAAACTCTCGTGGCGCACTTCGACGGCGTGACGGATCGCCCTGCCCTCATAGATTTTCGGCAGCAATTTCAGGAAGCCTTCGAAGTCGTCGGGATCGAATTTCTTCGTCGGCATGAATTGCCAGTTGATCGGACCGAGTTTGTCTTTCAATTCGGCAAGGCCGCTATCGAAGAAACGTTCGATGGAAGAACCGGCTTCGGAGAGGACGCGGCGGTTTGTCGTGAAGCGCGTACCCTTCAGTGCAAAGACAAAATCATCCGGCGTTTCGTCATGCCATTTGGCAAAACTTTCGGGCTTCTGCGATCCGTAATAGGTGCCGTTGATTTCGATGGAGGTGAGCTTGCTTCCCGCATATTCCAGCTCGCGCTTCTGCGTCAAACCCTTGGGATAGAAGGCACCGCGCCAAGGTTCGTAGGTCCAGCCGCCAACTCCGATGCGGATGTCGCCTGTCTTCGCCTTGGCCATGCCCTTCTCCCGATATGCGTTCTGCCGCCGCAGTTTAACGCGAGGAACGGCGTCTAGCGAGCGGCGGGTTGAGGAACCCATTTTTCCCAAAAGCTACTCTTATGGTAACCTATTCAGGCAACGGCCTATCTGTGGCCCCTTCCTTTCGTGCATTTGAGGAAAGACGTGCTGGCCAAAGACACCATCCAGCTGGAGACTGCGGGCAACGTCGAACTGGAGGCGATGCATGAGCGCCTCATGGCTGCGCTGAAAGCATCGCGCTGCGGGACCTGGCATTGGGACATCCCCAATGACGTCGTCGAGTGGGACGAGGCGCTGAGCGCCGTTTACGGGATGCCGCATAAGAATGCACCGCGCAATTCGAGCGAGTTCTTCGCGCTGATCCATCCAGACGATCAGGAAAGAGCGTCGAAGACGCTGGGCGATTGCGTCGCGAGCGGTAGCGAAGTCGACTATGAATTTCGCGCCGTGGTCGGCGACACTGTGCGCTGGATCTATGACCGGAGCAGCCTGATCCGCGATGCCGCCGGCAATCCGAAATATATGACCGGCGCCTGCCTCGATGTGACAGAGCGCAAGAAGATCGAGGAAGAGCGCAAGGCGGCGCTTGAGCGGCAGAAGCTTTTGCTGACCGAGCTTAATCATCGGATCAAAAATCATCTGCAGATGATTACCGCGATGCTCAACCTGCAAGCCGCGCAACAGTCGGATGCGGCGGCGAAGGCGGATTTCGAGAATGCGATCCGCCGCATTCACACGATTGCCGATTTGCATATCCGGCTTTATCGCGACGATTGGCAGGGGCAGGTCGATATGTCGACCTATCTGCGTGGCATTTGCGCCAATCTTACGGAAGCACTGGTGCAGAAATCGCGGATCAAACTCGAATGCGATGTGCAGATGCTGTTGTTGAATGTCGATCAGGCGCTGCCGTTGGGCCTCATCGTCAACGAGTTGGTCACGAACGCGATCAAATATGCATTCGACGCGGGTCAACCGGGACGGATCGTCGTGCGGTTGCGCGTTCGCGGAGATCGCATCTCGCTGGCGGTGCTCGACAATGGCGGCGGCTTTCCAAAGGAACCCGGCGCCGTCTCATTGGGAATAGGCACACGCCTCGTGCAATCGCTCAGCCGCCAGATCGGCGGAAGGCTGCGGCGGACAGGCAAGGGCGGAACCGGTTATCACCTGCTGTTCCGCCCGGCGCTCGTCGAAGGCGCATCGCAAAGATAGAAGCTTACTTCTTACCCTTTTCAGCTTTGGCCGCGGCCTTCAGCTTCGGGTCCTGCTTCGGCTTCTTCTTTTCCTTGTTACTTTTCATCTGACCTTTGGCCAAGATCGTTCTCCTGTGTTTGCGCGCTCCCGTTTACGCAGCGGAGCGTGAGTCGGATATTAACTCTGGCAACGCAGGCATGCTCGCAGAATCTGGCGGATCGCCGCAATTTGCCGATAAACCTTGCAGTTTCGGCTCTATGGCCTCATACATGCGCCATCTCAAGCAGCGATACCGTTGCGAATGCGTGTGCCGTCAGGCATGCGCTCTGGAGCGCATCCTATGGAAAGCCACAAATTCAAAGTCGGAGAGACGGTCGAGTTTCATCCCGGCGGCTCCTATCTCGCAAAAACACGCGGCCAGTACACGGTCGTGCGGCTCCTCCCCTCGGAGGGTTCGGGATACCAGTATCGCGTGAAGAATGTTACCGATGGCCACGAGCGGATTGTGCGCGAAGGCCAGATCGACTGACTTGCGTCTGTCCGTTCTCAGCCGACCAACGCGTATTCGTCGAGGTCCAGGTGGCGCATCTGCCACCAATATTTGACCGTGAAGCTCGACCAATTGTTGGTCACCTTGCCCGCCGCGTTTTTGTACCAGCTTGAACAGCCTGCGGCCCAGACGGTCTTCTGCATGTCCTGCTGCAATTCGGCGTTGAATTCTTCTTCCGCTATCTTGCGCACATCGAGCCAGCGCACTTTCGGATTCTTCAAAGCATCGATTGCCTGCATCACGTAATTGATCTGGCATTCGAGCATGAAGATGATCGAGTTATGGCCGAGATTGTTGTTCGGGCCATAGAGCATGAAGAAGTTCGGGAAGCCCGCGACGGCGACACCGCGATGCGCTTCGGCGCCGTCCTTCCAGACATCGTTCAGATCGCGGCCGCCGAGACCGGCGATTTTCATCGGAGCAAGAAAGGTCGTCGTTTCGAAGCCGGTCGAGAAAATGATCGTGTCGGCTGGATGCGAGACGCCATCCTGCGTCACGACGGCATCTTCCGTGATCCGCGCGATGGGGCTCGTCAGCGTTTCGCAATTGGGCTTTGCGATAGCCGGATACCAGTCATTGGAAATCAGCACGCGTTTGCAGCCCGCCGGATAATCAGGCGTCAGCACTTCGCGGAGCTTCGGATCGGCGATGTGAGTTTCGAGTTCGGTGCGCCCCGCTTTTTCAAAAAGCCTGCTGAAGAAGCTATCCTTGATGAAGGCGAGATAGTTGCGCTCGAGCGTCCAGTAGATCATCCAGCGATGCAGCTTGACGAGCCAAGGGAAGCGTTGGAACAGCATTTGCTCCGTCGGCGTATAGGGACGGTCGGCTTTCGGCACGACCCAGTTCGGCGAACGCTGGAAGATCGAGAGCTTCTTCACCTTGCCGACGATCTCCGGCACGAACTGAATGGCGCTGGCGCCGTTGCCGATGACGGCGACAGTCTTGCCGGTGAGGTCGTAGCTTTTGTCCCAACGGGCGGAATGAAACTGCTTGCCCTTGAACGTCTCCATGCCCTCGATCTTGGGATAGGCGGGACGGTTCAACTGGCCGAGCGCGGACACAACCATGTTGGCAGTTATCTCTTCGCCGCCGACGGTGCGGATGCGCCAGATGCCTTCGGCTTCATCGAAGCGCGCGTCGGCGACTTCCGTGTTGAAACGGATGAAGGGGCGCAGGCCATATTTCTTCGTAATGTGAAGCTGGTAGTCGTGAATTTCCGGCTGCAACGCGAACTTGCGCGACCAGTCGAGTTTCGGCTCGAAGGAGAAGGAATAGAGATGAGAGGGCACGTCGCAGCCCGAGCCCGGATAGACATTGTCGCGCCACGTACCGCCGACGTCGTCAGCCTTTTCGAGCACGACGAAACTGTCGATGCCCGCGCGACGAAGCTGTATCGCCATGCCGAGGCCACCCATGCCTGCGCCAAGAATGGCAATCTGAACCGTCTTCGGCTTGACCTTCGGTCCCTGACTCAACGCAAGCGCCACGTCTCTGCTCCCTGTATGGATTGCCCGCACTTTGCTTCGCAGCGCGCGGATCGTTTAGGGTGTACCCCCTAGTTTTATATATACCAGAGTCCAGCGTCGAACAATGACAGGCGCGGCGAGGCTTCGGCTCATTTCCGCGCTTCCAGAATGTGCTTGTAAGCGCGAACCTGCTGCACGAAACGCAGCGCCTGCCCGCCTTTAGCGGGGCCGAATTTGAGGCCGTCCGCATATTGCGGTTTCTGGATCAGGGAGAGCGCGCGGCGGAGGTCCGTCCAGCGATCCTTGTCGAGACCAAGACGTTCGGCAAGCGCCCGGGCGTCGAGCAGATGAGCAAAACCCATATTGTAGGCGGTGAGCGCGAACCAGAGACGGTCGGGCTCCTCGACGCCACCGGGAATGCGGGCGCGAAGATCGGCAATGTAACGCGCGCCCGCATAAATGCTATCGATCGGATCAAGGCGATCCTCAACGCCGAGATGCTCGGCTGTGTCCTGCGTCAGCATCATGAGGCCGCGCACGCCGGTGTGGCTGCGGGCGTCCGGCTTCCAATGAGATTCCTGATAAGCGACGGCGGCAATGACCTGCCAGGGCAAGCCGGTTTCGCCGGCGGCGTCGCGCATCGCCTTTTCGTAGTCAGGCAGCGTCTCTTCCATCGCCGACTGGAAGGCGCGCACATCGACATAATCGAAAGGCGGCAGGAAGCCGAAGAACTGGCGTTCAATCTCGGCAAGCGCGCCGGATTTCTTCATGTTCGCCATCCAGCTCTTCACATATTGGCCGAGATCTTGCGAGCCTGGCGCCAACAGCCATGCCAGCGGCTCGTCACCGGTGATCGGAAAAGCTTCAATGAGTTCGGGGTAATAAGGATTATTGACCTGAAGCTCGAGCGTGTTCGCCACCGTGCAATCGAGTGCGCCGTCGGCTACGGTTTCGAGGAGTTCTTCAACGGGCTTGTCTTGCTGGACGAACTGCAAGCCCGCCGTTTGCACGGACAAGGAGAAAGCCGCTTCGCTCGCGGCAGTCGATGCGCTAACCGCCATTTTGAGTCCCGCTAGATCTTTCGGCGTTTTCGGCAAAGGAATGTCGCGGCGGCAGACAACGAGTTCGCGGGCGGCCTGATAGGTGGAAACGGTGGCAAGCTCGGCGCGGCGCGTATCCGTCGCCACGAGGCCCGCCGCCGCGATCTGGCCTTTCCGATTTTTCAGCGCCTCGATCAACTCAGATTCGGTGTCATAGGTGCGGTATTCGACTTCGACGCCGAGAGCTTTGCCGAGTTCCTGCGTCAGCAGATATTCCACACCGGTCCGGCCTTCCGTGCCGAGATAATAGGTCGTGGGCGCAAGACGCGTCAGGATGACGAGGCGCCCATCGGCCTTGATCGCGGCGAGGCCCTGCGGCACCGGGCGCACATAGGTCAGGTACCAACCGAGGTTGAGGAAGGCAAAAACCAGCAAGGCGCCGACGACGAGATAGGGCATGCGCCGATTGCGCCGAAACACGACGATAGGCTCTATTATTTTCCGCCAGATTTCAGGCACGCCGTCTCGCTGCGTTGTTTCGTTGCGCTCTTATCGCGCGGCGGACGACAAAAGAAAAGCCCGCGAGGGTAACCTCGCGGGCTTCGATCCATTGTAGGACGCCGGTTGAAAGGCGCTTACTTGCCTTTGGGCGCCTGATTGAACGGCAGGTCCTTATCGACGCGAATATCCGACGGCATGCCGAGAACGCGTTCGGCGACGATGTTGCGCAGGATTTCATCCGTGCCGCCGGCGATGCGGTAACCCGCAGCGCCCAGCCACTGTTCGGTATAAGCGCCTTCTTCGGCCGAAATCTTCCGGTCACGGATGATGCCGCCCATATCCTGAAGATCCATGCCGAAGGAGCCTAGATCCTGCATCTTCTTGGCGGCGATGATCTTCGAGATCGAGCTTTCCGGTCCGGGGGTTTCGCCCTTGGAGAGCGCCGTGAGGGTGCGGAAGCGCGTGAACTTCAGCCCCTGCGCCTGCACATACCAGTCGGCGATGCGCTCGCGCACCGCGCCGTTGGAAATAGCAGGCTTGCCGTCGATCTCGGTGTCGCGCGCGAGCTTGATGAGCTCGGCCACGTCGGCATTGCCCTGCGAGCCGCCGACCGCGAGGCGTTCATTCATCAACGTCGTCAGCGCGACCTTCCAACCATCACCGACCTTGCCGAGACGCTGGCTGTCCTTGACGCGAACATTGGTGAAGAAAACTTCGTTGAAGTTCGCGTCGCCCGACATCTGTTTGATCGGGCGCACTTCGATGCCGGGGCTTTTCATGTCGATATAAAACATGGTGAGACCCTTGTGCTTGGGCACGTTGGGGTCGGTGCGGACCAGCACGATGCCGAAGTCGCAATAATGCGCGCCGGAGGTCCAGACCTTCTGGCCGTTGATGACCCATTCGTCGCCATCTTTTTCGGCTTTGGTGCGCAAGCCCGCGACGTCGGAGCCGCCGGCGGGTTCGGAGAAGAGCTGGCACCAGATTTCGTCGCCGCGCACGGCGGGTTTCACATAGCGTTCCTTGGCGTCTTCGGGTCCCCAGGTCATCACGGTCGGGATGCACATGCCGAGGCCGATGGCGAAGACGCTACCGGTTACCGCGTAGTTCGACTCTTCCTGGCCGTAGATCACATTTTCAATCGTGGTGCCGCCACCGCCGCCCCACTCTTTGGGCCAGGTGATGCAGGCATAACCGGCTTCCGCCTTCTTGGCCTGCCAGGCTTTCGATTTCTTCAGAAGCTCCTCAAGCGTCTTTGCTTGTTCGGCGTCTTTCGACTCCGACTTGCGGGTGGCGTTCTGATCGAGCCAGGCGCGGACTTTCGCGCGATAGGCCGCTTCTTCTTTGGTGTCGTTGAAATCCATGGGTTCGTTTCCCGTCTTAAATTTGTTGGCGCGATCAGGCGGCGTTCTTGGCTTCAAGACGCGTGGCGAGCTTTTCTTTCCACTGTGCGGAGCTGCCCAGCGTGAGCGAGAGAAGCTTGGCGCGGCGATAATGAAACTGTGTATCCGCTTCCCACGTGTAACCGATGCCGCCATGCGTCTGGAGGCTCTCCTGCGCGGCGAAGACATAGGCGTCGTTGCCCGCGAGGCGAGAAGCCGCTGCCGCTTCAGGCAATTCCGCGCCCTCGTCGTTCAGCATCATCGCGCCGAAATAGGCGTTCGACTTTGCCAACTCCTTCTTCACATACATATCGGCGAGCTTGTGCTTGATCGCCTGATAGGAGCCGATCTGGCGACCAAAGGCATAGCGTTCGAGAGAATAGTCACGCGCCATTTCAATTGCCGCTTCCGATCCACCGACCTGTTCGAAGGCGAAGAGGACAGCGGCACCGTCGAGCACGCGCGAAAGCTGCGACCAGCCCTTGCCTGCCGGGCCCATCAGTTCGGCGGGCGTGTCCTTGAAGGTGATCGTCGCATGGCTGCGCGTCGGGTCGATGGTGCGGAGCACTTCGCGCGTGACGCCCGAAGCTTTCAGATCGACGATGGCGAGCGAGATCGCCTGCTCGCCCGTGCCGCCCGAATTGACGAGAACAACAGCGACGTCGGCGATGTCGCCATCCGGCACCGGCAATTTCGTGCCGTTGAGCTTGCCGCCCGCAAAAGCGGTCTGGACGTTGCGCGGGCTCGCCGCATGCGTGCCTTCCGAGATCGCGACCGTGCCGATGATTTCGCCGGCGGCGAGTTTCGGCAGCCACGTCTCCTTCTGCTTTTCGGTGCCGTAAAGCTTGATCGCCTCGCTGGCGAGATAGACCGAAGAGGAGAATGGCGTCGCGACGACGGCGCGGCCAAGCTCTTCCGCGATCACGCAGAGTTCCAGCGCGCCGAGACCGAGGCCACCGTAAGCTTCCGGGATCGCCGTGCCGGTGAGGCCCATATCGACGAGGCCCTTCCAGACTTCTTTCGCATAGGACTCGTTGCCTTCAAGAATGCGGCGCGTGACGCTCAGCGGGCTTTTGTCGCCGAGAAATTTGCGCACTTGCTCCTTGAGCATCTTCTGGTCGTCGGAAAAATCGAAATTCATAGGTCCTCCCCGTGGTCATCGGCGGGCGAGCATTGCGCTTCCCGGCGAGCCAGCCTTATGGCCGAATTGGGCTTAATGGATCTTCGCCGCGACATGCGGCCTGCATCCGGTTTTGGCTTATTGTCCCTGTAAATTTGCGCGCTGAAAAGGCCCCCGGCGTTGACGCCGCGTCCGCTTGGTTTCAGCCGGGTCACTTCCCGGTCGCCGCGTTGCGCTCCTCTTCGGCCAATAAATTCTGCTTCAGCCGCTCAAGCAGATGCATCAGGGCCGCTCTCTCCTCCGCCGACAGGCCCTTGAGCGCAATTTCGAACATGCCCTGCGCGGCCCCCCACATCGGCTCCGCCAACCTGTCCACATTATCGGTCGGGTAGACACGGCGCACGCGGCGATCGGTGGGATCGGGCTGGCGGATGATGAAGCAGAGCTCTTCCATGCGGTCGAGTAGCCGGCCAAGCGGTGCCTTTTCCATTTCGACTTCTTCGGCGAGCGCCGTCTGGGTCAAGCCGCCCTGCCGATGGAGCTCTGCAAGTACGCGAGATTGGGCCGGGCTAATCCCAGTGCCCGATTCCTTGAGCCGGCGGTGCCAGGCGCGCTGAAACAGACGAAAGACGTCATGCAGCGTCCAGCCGAACTCGCGTTGCTCGACCTGTTCCGGCGTGGCGGAGGATATTTCTGACACTAGCGTCAATTTGCATCTTTCCCCATTGTAACCTGGGATACTATACTCATGTAGACTATTCAGCGCCACGGGAGGGCGCAATGGGGTTGGGGTTCAAAGTATGAAATTCGCGTCACGCGCTGGCACATGCCGCGCAGCCGTCATCGTGCTTTCCGTAGCGGCTTCGGGCCTGCTCGCGAGCTGCGGTGACGGCGAGAAAAAAGCTGAAGCCGAAAAGCCTGCGGACACAATCACCGTGTTTGAAACCACGGCGACCGCCAAGGAGCTTGTCGAACCCATTATCGGCACCGGCACCATCGCCGCAGCCAAGACGACGACGCTCGGGCCCCGCGTCAGCGGCATTATCGACAAGATCAACGTCTATGTCGGCGCGCGCGTGAAGGAAGGCGACCCGCTGTTTCATACGCGCGATGTCGAACTCAAGCTGCGCGTGGCCGAGCTTGAAAATCAGGTGAAACTCGCGCGCGCTGAAGTGCGCAATATGAGCCGCGCCTTCGACCGATCCAACGAGTTGCATACGAGCGGTTTCGTCTCCAACGGCGGGCTCGACAATGCGCAAGCCGCGAAGGACAGCGCCAACGCGCGCCTCGGCATCGCGCAGGCGCAACTCGCGTCGGCCAAACAAGCTCTCGACGACTGCACCGTGCGCGCGCCTTTCGATGGCGTCATCACCCGGCGCGATGTCGATGAGGGCAAATACATGATGACCATGGGCGGCTTTGGCGGCATGGGCGGCGACGACAGCGGCGGCGGGAACGGCGTGCTGCAGATCATGAAGATCGACATTGTCGCGGCCATTGTTCAGATCCCGGAGGTCGAACTCCAGAAAATTCATGTCGGCACCAAGGGCAAGGTCATCATCGACAGCGTCGGCGGTTCCTATGACAGCTATGTCATTATTCTCAACGATCTGATTGATACGAAGACCCGCGGCGTCGAAGTGCGCCTGCCGATCCTCAATGCGGATTACGCCGTAAAGCCGGGCCTGTTTGCCCGCGCCGAACTTTATCCCGAACCTCGCAAGGTATTGTCGCTGAAGCGCGGCGCCGTGCAAGGGACAGAGTCTCAGCGCTACGTCTTCGTCTCTGAGAACGGCGTCGCAAAACGCGTGCCCATCACCGTGCGCCAGATCGATGCGGGCGCTGTCGAAGTGCTGTCGGGCCTCCATGCCGGACAGCACGCACTGATCGGCCCCAACCTGCCGCTCATCGCGGAAGGCACACCGGTCAAAATCGAAACGGTGGCCGCCGATGCCGGCGACGCCGCGCCCGACATGACAAAAACGCCGTAAGGATCGCGCCCATGTGGATTTCCGACGTTTCCATTCGCCGGCCGGTTTTTGCCGTGATGATCATTCTGGCGCTGGTGGTGCTGGGATGGATTTCTCTCGGACGTCTCGGCGTCGATCTTTTTCCCAAAGTCGAATTTCCAGTCGTTTCCATCTCGACGACGCTTGAAGGCGCTTCACCCGACGCCATTGAAAGCGACATCAGCGATCCCATCGAGGAGGAGGTGAACACCACGTCGGGCATCGACTCGCTCTCGTCGGTAAGCTCGGAAGGCCTCAGCAACGTCGTCATCCAGTACAAGCTCAACGAGAATGTCGACGTCAAGGCGCAGGACGTTCGCGACAAAGTGGCAATCGCCCGCTCCAACCTGCCGGACGACGCCAAGCAGTCGATTGTCGAAAAGCTCGACCCAGACGCGCAGGCGATCATGTCGATCATGATTGCGGGCGACATGCCGATCAAGGAACTGACGCATTTCGCCGACAAGACGATCAAGGAAAACTTGCAACGCATCGGC
>DASYEM010000093.1:0-2704 GCA_036499025.1 Parvibaculum sp.
TACGCCGATTCGTTTCCAATTCAGGCATCCGAGAGAAGCACGGGAAGGGCCACTTATGAACATTTCTTTCGTCGATATTTCGCTTGGCAAGCCGGGAGCCCTGGCGCTCGTGGTCGCCGAGGGCGCAAACCCCTCTGGAGTGGCCGCCGAACTGGACCGCAAGACGGGCGGAGCGATCAAGCGGGCGATGAAGGCATCGAGCTTCACCGGCAAATCGGGCAGCGTCCTTGAACTGATCGCGCCGCATGGCGTCGCTGCGAACCGTATCCTTCTCCTTGGCACCGGCAAATCGGCCGATCTGACGACAACCGGCCTCGAAAACGTTGGCGGCGAACTTGTGGGCCGTCTGGAGCGCGCCAAGGAAACATCGGCGGTGGTCGTTCTTGACGGCATCCAGTCCGGCAAACTCGCGGCAGGCGATGCCGCCGCTCGCGTTGCCTTTGGCGCGAAGCTTCGCTCCTACCGCTTCGACAAGTACAAGACGAAGAAGAAAGATGAAAACGGCGCGGTGAAATCGCTCGCCGTGGCGACGAAGGCCGCCGTCGCCGCGCGCAAGAGCTATGCAACGCTCGAAAAAATCGCCGACGGCATGTTCCTGACCCGCGATCTGGTCAACGAGCCGCCGAATGTTCTCTTCCCCGTCGAATTCGCCAAGCGCGCAAAAGCGCTGGCCAAGGTCGGCGTCAAGGTCGAGGTGCTGGGCGAAGCGCAAATGAAGAAGCTCGGCATGGGCTCGCTCCTCGGCGTGGGCCAGGGCAGCGTGCGCGAAAGCCAGCTTGTCGTGATGCGCTGGAACGGCGGCAAGCCGGGCGACAAGCCCGTCGCTTTCGTTGGCAAAGGCGTCTGCTTCGACACCGGCGGCATTTCGCTGAAGCCGCCTGCGGGCATGGAAGACATGAAGGGCGACATGGGCGGCGCGGCTTGCGTCACCGGTCTTCTTTATGCGCTCGCCGCGCGTAAAGCCAAGGTCAACGCGGTCGGCGTCATCGGCGTCGTCGAAAATATGCCTGACGGCAACGCGCAGCGTCCCGGCGATATCGTCACATCGATGTCGGGTCAGACCATCGAGATCATCAACACCGACGCCGAAGGCCGCCTCGTGCTGGCCGACGCACTTCACTATACCGAGAAGCGTTTCCAGCCGAAGTTCATGATCGACCTGGCGACCTTGACCGGCGCGATTATGGTGGCGCTCGGCAAGGAATATGCGGGTCTCTTCTCCAATGACGACAAGCTCTCGAAGCAATTGTCCGAAGCGGGCGAAGCCGAGAACGAAAAAGTCTGGCGCATGCCGATGGGCCCCGCCTATGACAAGATGATCAACTCGCAATTCGCCGACATGAAGAACACAGGCAGCCGCGATGGCGGTTCGATCACGGCGGCGCAGTTCCTTCTGCGTTTCGTCAAGGACACGAAATGGGCGCATCTCGACATTGCGGGCACGGCCATGGCCTCGCCGCAAACGCCGATCAACCATTCGTGGGGTTCGGGCTGGGGTGTGCGCCTGCTGAACCGCCTTGTCGCCGACAACTACGAGGGCTGACGCTGGGATAGGGGCGGCGATGACCGAGGTCCTCTTCTACCACCTTCAAAACGCGCCGCTCGAGCAAGTGCTTCCGCAACTGCTCGAGCGTTCGCTCGCCCGCGACTGGCGCGCCGTCATCAAGGTCGGCAACCCGGAGCGAATGGAAACGCTGGTGAATTCGCTTTGGACTTTCCGCGAGGACAGCTTCCTGCCTCACGGCACGCGCGATGACGGCCCCGCAGACGCGCATCCCGTCTTTCTGACCGTGGCGGACGAAAACCCAAACGGTGCGCAGGTGGTCTTCCTTGTCGATGGCGCGGAGCCCGGCGACATAACCGCCTATGAACGCTGTGTTCTGATGTTCGACGGCCGCGACGAGGATGCGTTGGCTCAAGCGCGCGAACACTGGAAAACCCTGAAAGGGGCAGGTCACGACGCGACCTACTGGCAGCAAAGCGACGAAGGCCGCTGGGAAAAAAAGGCCTGAACCCGTTCAAGAAAATCGACTGTTCGATATACGATTTCGTTGCTTGAGGTCCGGGTGAAGTGCGTCCATATCGCTCTGTAACCGGATCAAAAGGGGGGGAGCTGTGTCGACCTGGAAACGCATCACGCTGATCGTGTTCGCCGCCTCGCCGCCGAGAAAACCGGCGACAGGCCGCTTGAAATCCATGTCGAGAAGGTTGCCGCCTTCAGCTTCCCTGCGACGGCTACAAGCCCTTGGCGTACGACAAATACGTTGCCATGGCGCCCGGCGTCGTTCTCATCAAATCGCCGGGCCATTCACCGGGCAGCCAGATGGTCTATGTGAAGAAGGTGGACGGAACGGAAGTTCTCTTCGTTGGCGACGTTGCCTGGCAGTTCCGCAACATCGAACTTGTCCGCGAACGTCCGCGTCTCGTCACCCGCTTTTTCCTGAAGGAAGATCGCCGCGCCGTTTTTGGCGAACTGCAAGAACTCGCGCGCCTGCATGAAGCCGAGCCGAAACTCTCCATCGTTCCCGGCCACGACGGCGCCACGATTGAAACGCTCGTCGCCAATGGGGTGCTGGAAAAAGGCTTCGAATAGAAAATCGCATGAAGGGTGGCGAGTCTCGCCTTGCCGTCAGCTCGCCATCGCTTCATCGTAAGCCGCACCCGCTTCAAGCCAGGTTTCCTCCGCCTTCGCCAGCGCGCGCAA
>DASYEM010000094.1:0-1646 GCA_036499025.1 Parvibaculum sp.
CTCGGTCTTGACTTCGCGCGGCTCCTTGGCGGCCTTCTCGGCCAGTTCGATGATCGCGGCAATGACCGGCTGGAAGTGGCGATGACCGAACATCACCGCGCCGAGCATCACGTCTTCGTTGAGTTCCTTGGCTTCCGACTCGACCATCAGGACGGCGTCGGCGGTGCCGGCGACGACGAGATCGAGGTTGGTGTCGGCCATCTCGTCGAGCGTCGGGTTGAGAACGTATTCATCGTTGATGAAGCCGACGCGGGCAGCGCCGATCGGGCCCATGAACGGGGCGCCAGACAAGGTCAGCGCGGCCGACGAGGCAACCAGCGCCAGAATGTCGGGATCGTTTTCCATGTCATGCGACAGCACGGTGACGATGACCTGGGTCTCGTTGCGCCAGCCATCGGCGAACAGCGGACGGATCGGACGATCGATCAGGCGGGAAACCAGCGTTTCCTTTTCGGTCGGGCGGCCTTCGCGCTTGAAGTAGCCGCCGGGAATGCGGCCGGCTGCGTAGGTCTTTTCCTGATAGTCGACGGTCAGCGGCAGAAAATCGATGCCGTCCTTGGCGGATTTCGCCGCAACGACGGTCGCCAGAACGATGGTCTCGCCGTAGGTGGCGAGCACAGCGCCGTCAGCCTGACGGGCGATCTTGCCGGTTTCGAGCTTGAGGGGACGTCCACCCCAATCGATCTCAACGGTGTGAGGTTTGAACATTATTTTTGTCTTTCATGTTTCACGAAACGACGGACGCCTGAAATACAAAAACCATGCGCAAGATTGCGGGAGGCTGCGCGCGAGCATTTCGCGTCAGCATCCTGCGATCCTGCCATGGTCTTTGAATCTCGAATGGCGTCCATCCTTCCGATGGTACGGGCGTCTGACCCGTTATCGCCCAGCCGCCGAATTGCTGCTGGACACGCCGCACGCCCGATGGCTTTGCCATCGGACCATGCGAAAACGCGCGCAGATTGCTGCGCGCGTGAATTTGTTAGCGACGAATATTGTGCTTCTCAAGCAGCGCCTTGTAGCGCGCCTCGTCCTTCTTCTTCACGTAATCGAGAAGGGAGCGGCGCGTGGAGACGAGCTTCAGAAGACCGCGGCGGGAATGGTTATCCTTGCCGTGGGTCTTGAAATGCTCGGTGAGGTTGACGATGCGCTCGGAGAGGATCGCAACCTGAACTTCCGGCGAACCCGTGTCGCCGGCCTTCTTGGCATTGGTCTTGATGACTTCCGCTTTGCGTTCTGCGGTAATCGACATCGTCAAATATCCTTCAATTGCGGTCCGGGTTGGCAACGAGCCCGGTGAGGTTGAACACGCGCTTGGGGATGAGTTCGCCATTGCCAAGCTCGGCGAGGGCCAGAAGCCTTCCTCCGACAGTGGCATAGACTGTGCCGTTTAGAATTGGCGCATCCCGTCCGCGCAACAAAACCGCTTGGCCTCTTGCGAGCCTTGCGGCATCCGCCCGTGTGACGGCCAGTGCCGGGATGTCGTCCAGCGCGGTCTCAACGGGCAAAAGCGCGTCGGCGAGGCTGCCCTCGCCAGACGCGGCTCTATCGCACAAAGCCTCCAATTCTGCCAGCGGAATCATGTCCGCCTCGTCGAACGGGCCGCATTGGGTGCGCCGGAGCGCCGAAATATGGCCGTGGCAGCC
>DASYEM010000095.1:0-9390 GCA_036499025.1 Parvibaculum sp.
AACGCGACTCGTAATTTTTCAGAATTTCCTTGAAGGCGAGCACGCCGCCATCAACCGTTGCCTGATCGTAGATGGCAACCGATCCGATATGCATCGGTGCGTTCGCTGTTTCGAAATACAGGAACGAGGCATCCATAGCGCTAAGTTGTTCCATTGACCGTCCTCCCCAGGGGCCAGAGAAAACTCCGTTTTCTCCTGGTAGAACTGAACCACATTTGACGGGGCAGAGTCCAAGAGCTTCGTGGCTAAAACGTCGGGTAATCAAAACAATAGGGCCGGTCATTCGACCGGCCCTTCAAAAAATCAGGATTCCGAGACGCTTAGAGCGCGCTTTCGATCCATTCGACGATCTTGCCCTTGGGCAGCGCGCCGACCTTGGTCGCCGCGACCTGACCGTCCTTGAAGATCATCATCGTCGGGACGCCGCGTACGCCATATTTGGTCGGCGTGTTGGGATTCTCGTCGATGTCGATCTTGGCGACGCGAAGCTTGCCGCCATATTCCTTGGCGATTTCTTCAAGCGCCGGGGCGATCTGCTTGCAGGGCCCGCACCAGGTCGCCCAGAAGTCGACCAGAACCGGGCCGGAAGCGTCGAGCACGTCGCTCTCGAAAGAGGAGTCGGTGACTTTTTCCGTCATATCAGTCCTTTCCGGGCCGGCGGTTTTCCCGTCAGCCTAGGCCTCCAGAAGGGGCCAAAAGTGAAGTTTCCTTGGATTGAATCTAGGAAGCCGGCCCCGGAAGGTCAAGATTGACAGAAGGCGCGCGCAATGCCGCATCCAGCGCCGCAGGGGGCAGTTCCATCAGTCTCGGACCATCCGTCCAGAGCAGGGCGCAGGCGATTTCGCGGCCTGGATAGATTTCGGAAAGCAGCGCGCGATAGGCGGCCATCTGGGCGAGATAGGCTTTGCTCACGCGCTCGATATCGGGCGGCGCGGGGCGGTTGGTTTTGTAGTCGATAACGAGGACGCGTGTCGGGGTCACGCAGAGACGGTCGATCTGGCCGGAGACGAGCGTCTCCTTCCCCGCGAAGATGATCTTGCCCACGAGAGCGGTTTCGGCGCGGCTGCCTTCTCCGAAAATTTCAGTGAAAGCGGGATCGCGCAAAACGGCGAGCGTCGATTGCGCAATCTCGGCGCGCTCCGTTTCGTCGAGATTGTAGGCAGGGCTTGCGAGAAGCCGGTGCGCCGATGCTTCGCGCTCTGCGTCGGCAAGCTCGGGCAGAGTTTGCAAGAGACGATGGATGAGTTTGCCGCGCAGGAAACGTGCGTTCTTGTCGCCGTCGAGCGGCGACAGAGCGGTTTGCTCTATCGGCCCGTCCGGCGGAAGACGAGACGGCGCGAGAGGGCGCGAAGGTGAGGGTTCCGGTGCGGCGGCGATCCGCGCCCAAGACGGCAGCTCGCGCGCGACGGTCTCGATGACCGCATGTTCCGGTTTGATCTCGCCCTTCTGTTCGCCTTCGATGCGCCAGATCGTATGCGTCTCGTCGAGCGTAATCTCTTGCGCCAAGGGCTTCAGCGAAGCGGCGATCAGATTGTACCAGCAGTCTGCGGCGGGCTCGCGCGTGCCTCGATAGCCGGCGACATAAAGACGGTCGCGGGCGCGGGTCATCGCGACATAGAGGAGGCGGCGATATTCCTCGGTCTGCGCAAGGCGATGCAGGTCGCGCGCCGCGCCGGTCACCGCGTCTTCGTCTTTCTTGCGCACCGGCCAGAGCAGCAGCGGCGGATCGGTCGGCAGCGAGATCAGTCCCGGATCGTGTTGCGCGCCCGGCGCGCTGGTCGTGTCCGGCATGAAAACGATTTCAGCCTCGAGGCCCTTCGCACCATGCACGGTCATGATGCGGACTTCGTCGCGGCCCTTGTCCATATCGCGCTTGATCTCCGCCCCGCCTCGCTCAACCCAATGCAGGAAAGCCTGCATTGAAACCGCATGGTCGCGTTCGAAATCGAGGGCCAGGCTCAGGAACTCGTCGATGGGGTCGCCCGCATCGGTGCCGAGGCGCGAGAGAAGTTTCAGCCTGCCTTTCTCTTCGCCCAATACATGCGCAAAGAACTCATAAGGCGGCTCGAAGTCGGCGCGCGCGAGCAGCCGCGTCAGCAGATCATGGGCAGTTTTGAATCTTTCATTTTCGGCAGAACGCTTTTGCAACACATGCCAAAGTTTGCGGCCCCCGCGATTCCAGGCGAGTTCAAACAGATCGTCTTCATCGAGCCCCACCAGCGGACTTTTCAGAAGCGTCGCCAAATTCAGGTCGTCTTCGGGCAACAGCACGAAGCGCCCGAGCGCCATCAGGTCCATCACGGCGATTTCGTCGGTCAGAACCATGCGGTCGGCGCCTGCGACCGGAATGTTTTTCGCTTTCAAGCGCCGGATCATCTCGGTGACGAAAGCGTCGCGGCGGCGGACGAGGATCAGAATATCGCCGGGGCGGATCGCGCGACCTTTCGCGGCGAGCATCTCCTTCTCGATGAGCCAATCTTCGATGGTGAGGGCAATGCGTTCTGCGAGACGCGCGCGCGGATCGGCCTCGTTGATGTAGTCAAGCGGCGCATCCCAGGGATCGGCTTCAGCCTTTTCATCGGGACGTTCGAGATCCCACAATTCGACAAGTCCGGCGTCGAGGTCGCGCACCGCGATGTGCTCGTCAACCTGACCGGATGCCGTCAGTCCTTCGCCCGCGCGCGCGAAGACCGCATCGACCGCCTTCAGCACTTCCGGCACCGAGCGGAAGGAACGCACGAGGCGCACCGGCGACCATGTGAGTTCCGCCGCTTTCACGCGTTGCTCGAAATGCCGGCGCATTTCATCGAAGCGTTGCGGGTCCGCGCCCTGAAAGGAAAAGATCGATTGCTTTTCATCGCCGACGGCGAAGATCGTACGCGCCACACCGCGCGCGCCCGCGCCGGACAGAAACTCGACGGTGAGTTCAGAAATCACATCCCATTGATCGGGACTCGTATCCTGCGCCTCGTCGACCAGAATATGATCGATGCCGCCGTCGAGCTTGTAGAGAACCCAGGGCGCCATGGTGCTGGTCATCAGCAGATCGCGCGTCCGCGCGATCAAATCTTCATAGTCGAGATAGGCGCGGCGGCGTTTGGCTTCGGCAAAACCCTTCAGGATTTCATCGGCGAGACGCAGGATCGCTTCGCTGGCTTCCGCGACCTGCACGGATTTCAACCGCGTCACATGGGCGAGGATGCGCAGTTGTTCTTCGGCAAGCATCTCGACGATGTCTGGATATTTCTCGCCCTGTTTTTTGGTGATGATATTTTTGCGCGGCTCGCCTTCGCCGGTGAGAAAGATTTCGAGATAGGTGTCGCGCAAAACGTCGCGCGCTTCGCCCGCGCCGAGAACGGCGGCAAGTTTCGCGGCCTGTTTCTGATCCGTGACCGTGCCGGTGCGCAGGGCTTCAAGTCCCGCGCGCAATTCCGCTTCGGGGAAGCCGGGCTCTTCAAAAAGTTCGGCGCGGGCGCTTTCGACCGTTTCATTCGGCTTGACGTTCAGCGCCACGCGGATCGCGACAGCAACGCCTTCGACGCCGCCGTAATGATCGGTGAGGCGGGCAAAGCTCGCGCGCTTGGCCGTCATCTCGCGCATCAGCCTGTCGAAAACCGTTTCATCGATGCGACCCACCACATGCGAAAGCGCGAGGCCAAGCGGGCTTTCGGCATCTTCGCGTGCGCGCGACAAAACGGCGTCGCGCACGTCCTGCAAAATTTCGGCGGCGCTGCGCTCATCCAGAATGTCGAAGTTCGGCGGCACTTTCGCTTCAAGCGGGAAACGGCCGAGCAGGCGCTCGCAGAAGGCGTGGATGGTTTGAATCTTGAGGCCGCCCGGCGTTTCGATAGCCCGGGCAAAAAGACGCCGGGCACGCGTCAGTTTTTCCTTGCCGGGAATCGGACCCTCGATCTTTGCGATCTCCCGCGCCAGCGTCTCGTCGCTCTCCATCGCCCAGTCGCCGAGGCGCTGATAGAGGCGGCTCGCCATTTCCGCCGCAGCCGCCTTGGTGAAGGTGAGGCAAAGAATGCGTTCGGGTTCGGTGCCTTCGAGAAGCAAACGCGTGACGCGTGTCGTCAGCGCATGGGTTTTGCCGGAGCCCGCATTGGCCGACACCCAGACGGAGGCTTTCGGATCGGAAGCGCGGGCTTGCGCATCGTCGGCCGCCGGTTGCCTCTTTTGTTCAGGCGCTCTCGCCTGATCTGGGGGGTTGGTCATTCGCCGCCCTCGCCGCTTGCAGACCATTCCTTGACGCGGGCGAGATGATCGTAATCGCTGAAGCGGCCCTGAAACATCGGACGCGGACGCGAGAGGTAGGGCGTCTTTTCTTTCTCATATTGCGCCAGCAATGTCGTGAGGCTTTCCCATGTTTCTTCGACAAGACCGTCCGGCGAAATCAGACGGCGTTCGCCCGCCGTCTCGCCTCCGGTTAAACGCAGGAAGAGAAGACGCGAGGTCTGCGCGGGTGAGAGATTTTCAAAGCCTCCGCGCGCCGCCATCGCGGCTTCGAGAGGAAGCTGCGGTGCGAGGCCCGCCTTCACCTGATTGGCACTCGGAATTTGACCTGTCTTGTAATCGACAATCGCGAGCGTGCCGTCAACCATCTCATCGATGCGGTCGGCGCGGGCGACGAGCGTCGTCTCGCGCGAAAGACCATCGATGGTGATGGAGCCTGCGACTTCCGCGTGCGCGCGGTGCATGCCTTCACGATGAATGCGTTCGTAATCGACAATCCAATGCGCAATGCGTTGGAAGCGCGGCCACCAGAAGGCGGCAACGCCGGGCCGGTCTATCGAGGTTCTGAAAACATCTTTGCCGATGCGGATGAGTTCGACGAGCGCGTTGTCGGGAAGCTCTTCGGGGTAGAGGACAGCGAACTTCTCCAATGCCTCATGGATGATCGTGCCGCGTTCGGCGGCGGCGACATCGGCGTCGATCGGATCGAGCACGCGCAGATCGAGAATCTTGCGGGCGTAGATCGCATAGGGATCGCGGATCAATGTTTCGATTTCCGTGACGCGGAAACGGATGGGACGCGCGGCAAGCGGCGGACGCGGCGTCGGCTTTTCAATCGCGGCAATCGCGGCGGGCGCGTCGAGCTCCGCCATCCATTGCGGCCAATGCTGCGCTGTGAGTGCGTGTTCGCGCCCCATGCCTTTCAGAAGACCTTGCAGACGCAGCAACCATCGCGAGGCGACCGTCGGAGCGCCATCGACTTTCAGTGCGCGCGTCAGGATCACTTCCGGGGCGCTGGCGCCCTCGACAAAGTCGTGCGCGGAAAGGCCGATGCGGCGTTCCGGCGGCTCAAGACCGAGAGATTTGCGCATCGGACGATTGAGCCAAGGATCGATATTGGCTTCGGCAGGCCATGTATTTTCATTCAAGCCGCCGAGAATTACGCGGTCGGCATGTTGCAACCGCGCTTCGAGCGGACCCCAGATGAAGAGGCGCGGATGCTGGCCGAAACGCGGGCGAAGCACACGCGCACCCGCGAGATCGGAGAAGAGACGCGCATAGCTACGCGTGTCGATGTCTGCCAATGCGGGAGCGGATTCCATCAACTCGCTGACGAAACTGGAAGCGGCATCGCCTTCTTCCTTGTCCCAGAGGCGTTTCTTGCCTTCGCTCTGTCCGTCATTTGCGAGATGTTCCGCGGTCTCGATATGCGCGTGGATCATCTCGGCGAGCGGTGCATCGGCTTTTGCAAAAATGTCCCGAAGCGGCGCGCAAGCGGTTTCGAGATTGCCGATCAGCGTCTCGAGGCCCGTGAAGTCGCGCGTTTCGTACTCGGCTTTCGTTTGCGCAAGCGCCGCGCGCAAACCATCGATGCCGGAGGCGGGGCGCGGGCCGCGCAGCAATTCGACTTCGAGCGCACGGATGTCCGTGCGCAGATGAACTGTATCCGCGCCAAGCGCGGCCAGCGGATGCTTGAGGCAAGCGAGCAATGCGACCGGCGCGAAATTCTGCGCAACCATTTCGGCGACGAGGCGCAGGAAGGCGACGGGCGGCGTTTGCGCGAGCGGCTCGCCGCCAGAATCATTCACCTCGATATTCCAGCGGCGAAGATCCATGGCGACGCGGCGGGCGAGCGCGCGATCCGGCGTGACCAGCGCGGCGGTCTTGCCGGGCGCTTCCAGCACCTCACGCATCATCATCGCGATGGCTTCGGATTCGGCGCGGACGGTTTCCGTTTCCATAACGAAAAGATTTTCGAGCGCCGCATCGGCTTCGGGACGAAGCATGTCGAGGCGGGCGCGCCAATGCTCGGTCGTTTCGGCCGGACGCAGCGCTTCGGAAAATAACCGTCCGCGTGCGGATTGTATCGATGTCGCGTTGCAACCCGGCCAGCTCGCGACATGTTTTCGCGCCGCGCTCATGCGCTCCAGGAGATGCTTCATGCCGTATTGCGGATGCGATTGCGTGATCGCTTCCCATGCTTCGTCGTCGAGATCGGTGTCGAGGCCAGGCAAAATGACGGCGCCATTCGGCAGCCGCGCGATGACATCGAGCAGGGCGGCGGTCGCCGGAATCGAACCTGTCGAACCGGCGGCGATGACCGGATTTTTCGGCGGCGAAGCACGCAAATTTTCGGCTTCGGCATCGAGCAAAAGATTGCGGCGACGGGCCGGATCGAGGAGACCGAGGCGGTCCAGTTCCTGTGGCCAACGTGAGGTCAGGAGCTTTAGAAACTCGATTGTGAGCTGCCAGTTTTCGGCGAATTCGTCGGGGACAATTTGGGCCAATCCTGCAAGATCGACGCGTTCGGTCTCGACCATGTCGAGAAAGCGCCCCAAGTCGCCAGCCAGCGCGGCGGCCCGGCAAACGTCTGATTCATCAGGGGTTTTCGCTCCGTCGAGGATAAGTCGCGCAAGCCGCAGCTGTCGCTCGAGTTGTCCGATCGGTTGTCGGAAGTTGTCGGCCAGACGCGCGCCGACGTTGCCGACAAGAACAAGCTCGTCTTCATCGACGTCACCCAAGGGTTGGATGTCTGGAAGAAGTAATGCCCGCCCCTCGCCCATGCGCAAAAACGCATCGGCCAGCGCGCGGACAGCGCGGCGGGTGGGGAGAAGTATCTTGATGTCGGCAAGCTCGACCGACGCCCCGAGTTGTCCCCCCAGCGTCGGGTCCGTGACAAGGGTGCGAGCCAGCGCGTCGAGGAACGGCGTGCCGGCCGGGATGGTGAAGACGCGCGGCGAATCGTGGGACATGGCGCGAGTGTACCCCCTCGCCGGGTGGGGGTCATTTCTCAGAGGTCGCGGAGGAAGCTCTCCGCGGCGGCGAGGTCTTCGGGTGTGCCGACATGCATCCAGACGCCGGACATGCGCTGGCCGAAGAGGGTGCCGCGCGCGATCAGGCGGTCCCAGATGAGATTGGTCGAGAAAGCGCCATCGGGACCGTCCGCAAAGAGCGCGGGCTTGACGATCTGCACGCCGGAGAACATGTAGGGCACGGTTTCGGCGGAACCGCGACGGGTCAGAACGCCCAGCGGATCCATGTGAAAGTCTCCGCGTCCGACATAGCCGATGGTGCGGCAGGCGTCGGCGATCATCAGCAACGCATCCATGCGCTCAGGCTCGAACCCGTCCATCAGTCTACGGAGGTTTGATCCCCAGCCTTCGACCCAGACACTGTCGGAATTGAAGGTGATGATCGGATCGTCGCCAAGGAGATGAAGCGCGCGTTTCGCACCGCCGCCCGTGTCGAGCAGCTTGTCGCGCTCATCGGAGATGACGATGCGCGGCGAGCGGCGACTTGCAACATGGGCTTCGAGCAGGTCGGCGAAGTGATGGATGTTGACGATCACTTCCTCGACGCCCGCCTCGTCCAGACGGTCGAGCACATGATCGATCAATGGACGGCCCATGAATGGCACGAGGGGTTTGGGCAGCGTATCGGTCAAGGGGCGCATGCGCGTGCCCTTACCCGCCGCCATCACCATCGCCCGTTTGATCTGCATGAAAAAACCCCGATGCTCAGGCGTCGCGCAGGACATGCGCGTCGAGCCATGTTTTCAACGGCGCGAGCGAAGGATGGACGAGGTTGCGGCGGAGATAGGACATGGTGCGCGGCATATGAGCCATGTAATGCGGCTTGTTATCGCGCTTCAGCAGACGCGGCCAGAGGCCGATGAGACGCAGCGCGCGTTCCGCGCCGAGGGCTGCATAGGCGGCGCGGAATTCCTCTTCGTCAAAATCCGGCAGTTCGTTTTTCGCGCGCGCGACATAGAGCGCCAGCATCGCCTGCTCGCGTTCCACGGGCACGTCCTTGCGCGCATCCTGCAAGACGGAGACGAGATCGTAAGCGCGCGAGCCGATCAGTGCGTCCTGAAAGTCAATGATGCCAACGCGCGTCGCGCCTTTGCCATTGGGCAGCCAGAGCATGTTGGGCGAATGGAAGTCGCGCAGAAAGAGCGCGCGGGGACCGGCGTCGATCAAGGGGCGGAGGCCCGTCCAGATCGCGTGATATTCCTCGCGCAAGGCGGCATCGGCTTCGCGGTTCAGCACGACCGGAAAATACCAGTCGAGCAGGATGTCGATCTCGGCGCGGAAGACGCTGTCGTCGAAATGCGGCACCTCATGGATCGTGCCGTCGCCGATGGGCAGCGCGCGCGGCGCTTCGCCAGATTGCAATGCGATCAGCACGTCGATGGCGGCGCGGTACATATCGTCGAGGCTTTCGCCGCCCGACCCGCGACCGGCGTCGATGGCGGGGCCGTAGAGATCGTCGCCGAGATCTTCGAGCAACAGCAAACCGTTCTCAATGTCGCGCGCGAAAATCTCCGGCGCGGCGAGACCTTGCGCGCGCAAGTAGTCACCGACCGCGACGAAGGGACGGCAATCGACGGCGAGATGCGCGATCTGGCTATAGGAAAGCTGGCCGGACGGCACGGCGGCTTCGGGTGCGCGCGGCCAATCCATCAGAACCGCCGCACCTTTTGGGCCGGCGAGGCGTTCATAACGGCGCGTCGAGGCGTCGCCCGCCAGCGGCGCGCGGACGGCGTCGGCCCAGCCGGCGCGCGCGAGGAAGGCGCGGATCGTGTCTTCGCGGGAGGTCATATTTGTCATGCGGATATGCCGAGCCTCCCACCCGGTTTGCAAAAGGCAAACCGGCCTCCCCTCGAGGGGGAGGCGAAGAAAGAAAGTGAATGGTAGCGGGAATGGATCATCAGGCTGTTAATTCCGCGAGACGGGCGGCCCAGAGGCCTCGTCCGGTGAGGCGGGCTTCGCGGGCCGTTTCTCCCACGAGGACAAGCTCGATGTCGAGACGGTCCGCCGGGAGCGCGGCCAATTTGTCGGGCCATTCGACCAGAAGAACGCCTTCATCCAGCGCCTCGGCGAGGCCCAGCTCGCGCGCGTCTTCGGGGCGGTCGATGCGGTAGAGATCGACATG
>DASYEM010000096.1:0-57557 GCA_036499025.1 Parvibaculum sp.
CGACATTGGCCTTGCCCGTGACGATCGAAGCGACCGCTTCCGAGATCGGCATTTCGATATTCAGCGTTGCGGCGAGGTCGATAACGGCGGTTGCCGAATGCACGCCTTCGGTGACAGCGCTACGCGCGCCCAAAATCTCGGTGAGCGATTTGCCTTGTCCGAGCGCAAGGCCGAGCGACATGTTGCGCGATTGCGGCGAATTACAGGTCAGCACCAGATCGCCGAGGCCGGAAAGGCCCGCAAGCGTTTCCGCGCGCGCGCCGAGCGCGAGACCGAGCCGCGTCATTTCGGCAAAGCCGCGTGTGGTGAGGGCTGCCCGCGCCGACGCGCCGAGTTTTTTTCCCTCGACAATCCCACAGGCGATGGCGAGTACATTTTTCACCGCGCCGCCGACTTCCGCACCAATGAGATCGGACGAGTAGTAGGGCCGGAATGTCGGAATGCCGATGGCGTTCATCAACGCGGTCGCAAGATTTTCATCGGCGCAAGCAAGCGTCACGGCGGTCGGTAATCCGCGCGCGACTTCGGCGGCAAAACTCGGGCCGGAGAGAACGGCGGGGATGGCGCTCGGCAGGGCTTCGCCAAGCACATCGGTCAACAGCTTGTGCGTGCCTTGCTCGACGCCTTTGGCGCAGAGCAGAACCGGCGTGCCCGGGTTGATGACTGCGGAGAGACCCTCGCAGACGGCGCGCATATGCTGGGCTGGCGTCACCATCAGTAGCGCGTCGGCGCTTGCGAGATCGTCAAATGCGCCGGTCGCGCGGATCGTCGGATCAAGGGCTATGCCAGGCAGGAAGGCGGCGTTCTCGTGGTGCGTATTCACGGCCTCGACGACGTCATTCTCGCGCGCCCAAAGCGTCACGCGACGCGGTTTGCCTTGACCGGCGCGCGCGCAAACCTGCGCCAACGCCGTGCCCCATGCACCGCCGCCGATCACGCCGATATGCTCGAACTCCCGCATCCCTCTGCTGCACCTGCTAACGATTGAACGATTCGTTGATTATTCACTCCACCCGCTTACAATCATCTGTATGACCGCTCCAGACGATACGCGCCAGAAAATCATAGAGGCCGCCAGGCAGCGCTTCGCCCATTACGGCTATGGCAAAACGACCATGGCCGATCTCGCGGAAGATTGCGCGATGTCGCCGGGCAATCTCTATCGCTATTTTCCGGGCAAGCTCGATATCGCCGAGGAAATCGCCCGCGAAGCCTCGATTCGCACCGCTGAGGAGCTGTCGCATATCCTGACCAAGCCGGGGCGCAGCGCCGCTGAACGGCTGCATGATTTCCTGTTTGAGGATCTGCGCGAAACCTTTCAGACGCTGGAACGCGATCCGAAACTGGTGGAGATGGCCCAGATCATCACCGCCGAGCGGCCGCACTTCCACAATGAGGGCCTCAAGCGCGAGCGCGAGGTTTTGCGCCGGATTTTGGAATACGGAAACGTCTCGGGAGAGTTCTCGGTCGCCGATCCCGAATTCATCGCCGAGATGATCCAGTCGGCCACCTTGAAGTTCAGTTATCCGCAGCTTTTTACGCGCTTGCCCCTCGAAAAACTCGAGCGCGAGCTTGAGGGCGTTTATCAGATTTTGATTGCCGGGCTTAAATCTGGTGTGGCTATGGCCGATCCTCACCAACATATGGTAGAGGCCTGAGCGCCTTCATCTCTGCGACGCAGCAATTTTATACAGAGTCGCAAAAATCATATAAGTGATTGATATTACATCCATATATAAAATTATAGCGTCGTTATGTGTTGCAGTGCGGCAACATCAAACGTAAAGACTAAACATTTTTCGTTTTGTTCATTGTTTTTCATTCACGGTGCGCCTAAATCCCTCTTGCCGATGGGAACCCCCTCCCCAGCGGCCTGGATTGAAGGAGAACCGCCATGACCTATGCAGCCGATAAATTCACCTCCGTTGCCGCGACCGTTGCCGTCGCCGGTTACGCCTTGGTGCTGCTTGTTCAGGTCGCGCTGCAATACGCGGCCTGATCGTCCCCAAAGATTGGGCGCCGTCCCGGACCGAAGCCGGACGCGCTGCGCCCCAAGACCCTGAGAAGGATATTCGCCATGAAGTTCATCCGTAACCGCTCCGAGGCTGTGACGCTCCGGCTTGTTACGCTGGTGCTTGGCGCTTACGCCGTGGCGCTTTTCGCGCAGACGGCAGGCGTCATCAACATCGCCTGATTTTACGAGATCGTTCGCCGGGCAACCTCCCTCCCCTCCCGCCCGGCGGTCGCAAAGACCTGTAACAGGTCTTCACTTTAACCCCGGCGCACCTTTCCCATAGGCGCCGGGGTTTTTTTATGTGCGGGTCGGATCGGAGGGCGCGGTTCCGCGCGTCAGGCTTTGACGCCAGCCCCGCGGGCAGGGCTTGCATTCGGATCGAGCGGCCAGCGCGCCAGCGGGCTTACCTGCAAGCCATCGGTCAATCCCATGGCGAGCCTCTCCGCGCCCGCCCAGGCGATCATCGCGCCGTTGTCGGTGCAGAGTTTCGGCGGCGGCACGATCAATTCATAACCGCAGGCACTTGCCGCCGTTTCAAGGCGGGCGCGCAAAGCGAGGTTCGAGGCGACGCCGCCCGCGACGACGAGCCTGCGCGCGCCATCGCCAACAAATGCTTCTGCCATATGCATCGCATTGGTCGTGCGGTCGGCAATCACATCGCCGGCGGCCATCTGAAAGGCGGCGGCGATGTCGGCACGCGTTTGATGATCGAGATCGAGTTGCGCCTCGGCAAGCTGGCGCACCGCCGTTTTCAATCCCGAAAAAGAAAAATCGCAGCCGGATTTTCCCATCAGTGGGCGCGGCAACGCGAAGCGTTTCGGATTGCCTTCGCGCGCGATTTTTTCGACGGCAGGTCCACCCGGAAAACCGAGGTCGAGAAGTTTCGCCACCTTGTCGAATGCTTCGCCCACCGCGTCATCGATGGTCGTGCCGAGACGGCGATACTGGCCGACCCCTTCAACGACAAGCAGCTGGCTGTGGCCACCCGAAACGAGGAGAAGCAGATAGGGAAAGGCGGCGCCGTTCGTCAGCCGCGCAGTCAGCGCGTGACCTTCGAGGTGATTGACGGCGATGAGCGGCAGGCCGCGTGCCAGCGCAATGCCTTTGGCGGTCATCAAGCCGACGATGACGCCGCCGATGAGGCCCGGTCCGGCGGTCGCTGCGATGCCATCGAGATCGTCCCAGCCGATATTGGCCTCGTTCAGCGCCCGACCGATGAGGCCGTCCAGATGTTCGACATGAGCGCGGGCGGCGATCTCGGGCACGACGCCGCCATAAGGTGCATGTTCCTTGATCTGCGAAAAGATGGCGTTGGACAGGATTTCGCCCTTGATGCGCCCTCGGCCGTCGGGCCCACGGCGCACGACGGCCGCCGCCGTCTCGTCGCAGCTCGTCTCGATGCCCAGTATGGTCAATCCGGCGGTCAAACTGTCGCTCCCGAGGGGGTTCGCGCGCCGTTCCAATGGTTTATAAGACGCGGCAACGCCCTTCACCTCGCCTTACACCTGAGAGACGGCCTATGCAACGTCGCTTCCGCATCGGTACACGCGGCTCCAAACTTGCGCTGATCCAGGCCCATATGGTGGCGGGGCTTATCGGCAAGGCGCTGGGGCTGCCTCCAGAAGAAGCCGCCGAAGTCGTGGTCATCAAGACGACCGGCGATCTGGTGCAGGACCGCAATCTCTCGGAGGTTGGTGGCAAGGGGCTTTTCACCAAGGAAATCGAAGAGGCGCTTCACGACGGCAGCATCGACGTCGCCGTTCATTCGATGAAGGACATGCCGACGCTATTGCCCGACGGGCTTATCATCGATTGCCTGCTCGAACGCGCCGATCCGCGCGATGCGTTTCTCTCGTCCAAGGCGACGTCGATTGCGACCTTGCCGCAGGGCGCCATTGTCGGAACGTCGTCACTGCGGCGCGCGGCGCAGGTCAAGGCGCGCCGACCAGACGTCACGATCGTGCCGTTTCGCGGCAATGTCGATACGCGGTTGAAAAAGCTCGCCGACGGCGTGGCCGATGCGACGCTGCTCGCCATGGCGGGTCTGACGCGCATGGGGCTTCTCGATTGCGTGACGGCGCCGCTTTCGGCGGAAGAGATTTTGCCTGCCGTGGCGCAGGGCGCCATCGGTGTCGAGCGGCGCCTCAATGATGCTGAAGCCGCGCATGTGCTATCGACTTTCCACCATGTCGAAACGGGATTTCGGGTCGCGTCCGAACGCGCATTGCTGGCGGTGCTCGACGGCTCATGCCGCACGCCCATCGCGGCGCTCGCGGAAATCTCGGGCAAGAAGCTTTCGCTGCGGGCGATGATCCTGACGCCGGACGGCTCGGAGGTCATCGAGACGAGGCGCGACGGATTGGCGTCGGACGCGGTGGCGCTTGGCGTCGATGCGGGTAAGGAACTGAAGTCCCGCGCGGGTCCGCATTTCTTCACCATCGACTGAGGCCGCCCATGCGCCTGCTCGTCACGCGACCGGACGAGGATGCGGGGTCGTTAGTCGCCGCGCTGACGGCGCTTGGGCATGAGGCGGTCGCCGCGCCGCTGCTCTCGATCCGTGTTCTGCTCGACGTGAAAATTCCAGATGCCGCCTATCGCGCTCTGCTGGTGACGAGCGCCAATGGCGTTCGGGCGCTCGGTCGTCATGTCGAGCGACTTCTTTCCCTTAAAGTCTTCGCTGTCGGCGAAGCCAGCGCCGAAGCCGCGCGCGAAGCGGGTTTTGCCGATGTCGAAGCGGCAGGGGGCGATGTCGCATCGCTGACGGCGCTTGTCGCCCGGCGGCTCGCGCCCGGGGGCGGCCCGCTTCTGCATATTGCAGGCAGCATCGTGGCGGGCGACCTCAAGGGTGATCTGGAGAAGTTGAACTTCAGCGTCATGCGGACCGTTCTTTACGAGGCGGTCACAGCGCCGCGTCTGCCGGACCACGCTGCGGTCGACCTCAAGGCGGGCCGTATCGACGGAGTTCTTCTCTATTCACCGCGTACGGCCAAAACCTTTGCCGCCCTCGTTCGGGACGAGGGGGTTGAAGGCGCCCTGTCGGGCGTGACCGCCTATTGCCTGTCGCAAGCGGTGGCCGAGGCGCTGACCGGACTTCCGCTCGCCGCCATCCGGGTCGCGGCAGCGCCGGATCAATTGTCGCTTCTGGGGCTTATAGAGGCTTGAAGCGTTAGACTTCCTGCCCTTCTGCCTTTGTGGGGCCACGATCCCCTCTATAGTGGGGCCCTGATTTGATTTCAGAGATGCGGAGCCCATGAGCGATCCGAACGGCACGAACCAAACCCCGCCCGGAACCGAAACCGAGGCCGAGCTTCTGGGACCCGAACGGACCCGGCGCGCGGAGGCTCGCGCCCGCAAGGAACCCCCGGTGATCGAAGGTGAAGCGGAAGTGATCGGCGGCGAAAGCCGGTCCTCGTCGGATGCGAGCGCTGCGGCTTCCTCGTCCAGCACCGGACCCTCGCCGCGAAACGACAGCCCGAAGCCCGCCGATGCGGCTCCGTCCTCTTCAACGTCGCGCTTCGGCGCCGCCGTCGCGGCGGGTGTGGCGGGTGCAATCGTCGTCGGCGTCGTCTTTTATGCGCTGAGTTTCGGCCGGACGGATTCGGGCAACGCGCAAGTTCTCGCCGACCTCAATACGCGGCTTGCCTCCATCGAAACGAAAAGCGCCGATAACGGGACGCGCCTTGCCTCGGCGGAAGAAAAAATCGTCGCCTCTTCCCAGGACGCAAACAGTGTTGCGGCGACCTCATCGCGTCTCGACAAGATCGAGGCGGAGACGGCATCGCTGAAGCAGTCGCTTGGCGATACCGCGGCCGCGACACAGGCGAGCCAGCAAAAGCTCGACGAGATGGCGAAGGCGATGCCGCCCGCCGACATCGCCGATCAGATCGCGCGGCTCGACGCCATCGTCAAGGCGCTCAACACCGCGCTCGATACGCTGACGCCGAAGATCAATCAGATGGAAATGCGCGTCGCGGCGCTCGAAGCCCGGAAAGACGACCCCGACGCGGCGGCGCGGGCCGCACTTGGTCTCGCCTTGTCCAATCTGTCGCGCGCGGCGACCAGCGCCGAGCCCTTCAACAGCGAGCTTGATGTTGTCGCGCGTTTTCTCCCCAACGAACCGGAGCTTGCCGCGCTGAAAGATGCCGCCGCCAGCGGTGTGCCTACGGAAGCCAGTCTCAAGGAACGCTTCCCGGCGCTCGTGCAGACAGTTCTCGATGCCGAGCGTCAGGCGAAGAATGACGGGCTCTTCCAGCGTTTCATTTCCAATGCGCGCAAGCTCATCACCGTGCGCCGCACCGGCGAGATTACCGGCGACGATACGGAAGCGGTTCTGGCGCGGATGGAGGAGCGGTTGAAGCTCAACGATCTTCCCGCCGCCGTGACGCAGGCCAAGGGTCTCAAGGGCGCCGCCGCCGAAGCCGCCGCGCCGTGGTTGAGGGATGCCGAGGCGCGGGTTGCGACGACACAGCTTTTGCGTGACCTCACCGCGCATATCACGACGCGTCTCACCACAGCCGGAGCCAAAGGCTGATGCTGCGCGCCTTTTATTCATTCCTCATCATTGCCGCTCTGTCGGCCATCGCCGTCTGGCTTGCCGACAATCCCGGCGATCTGGTGCTGCATTGGCGCGGCTATGAAGTGCGCACGAGTTTCGTCATCGGCGTCGGCTTGCTCGTTGCAGTGGCCTTTCTCGTTCTCTTCGCCTATCGCCTCAGCTCCGGCCTGATCGGCAGTCCGGCGCGCGTCTCGTCGTTCCTTGATACGCGCCGCCGCAAGCGCGGCTTTCTCGCTTTGTCGCGTGGCATGGTCGCTGTCGCGGCGGGCGACGCCGTGGAGGCCAAGCGTTATGCGGGTCGCGCGCAGAAACTTCTCGATGAAACGCCGTTGACGCTTCTCCTTGCCGCGCAGGCAGCGCAGCTCGACGGACAGGAAGACGCCGCGACGCGCTATTTCGAAGCGATGCTCGCCTCGCCCGAGACCGCCTTTCTTGGATTGCGCGGCCTCTTCGTGCAGGCGCGCCGCGCCGGCGACCGGCCGCGCGCGCTTGAGATCGCGCGCCGCGCTTTCGCCATGCGGCCGAATACGCCCTGGGCGGCGCAGGCGGTCTTTGAAATCGAGACGGCGGAAGAAGATTGGGGCTCGGCGCTCAAGACGCTCGACCGCAGCCTTTCGGCGAAACTCATTTCGCGCAACGATGCGCGCCGCCGCCGCACCGTGCTGCTGACGGCGCAGGCCATCGTCGCGGCGGAAGCGGCGCAGATGCAGGTGGGCGATGCGCGCAAGGCGGCCAATGAAACCGCGTTGGCGCAAGCGATGCAGGCCGTATCTCTCGATCCATCCTTTGTGCCCGCGGTCGCGTTGGCGGCGCGGCTCAGCGGCGCGACGGGCCGGACGCGCAAAGGCGCAAAGCTTGTCGAAGATGCGTGGGTGCGTGCGCCGCATCCCGATCTTGGCGATGCCTATATGGATCTCGTCGAAGGCGAGAGCGGCTATGACCGCTTCAAACGCATGAAGCTTCTGGCGGGCCGCAATCGCGACCACGTCGAAAGCCGCGTCGCGCTGGCGCGGGCCGCCATCGGCGCGCGCGACTGGCTTGCGGCACGCGGTGCGCTCGAGCCTTTCGTCGGCGAAAGCAGTCTTGAGCGCCCGACGCAACGCATCTGCGAATTGATGGCCGAGATTGAAGAAGGCGAGCATGGCAATCGCGGCAGCGCGCGCGAATGGCTTGGCCGCGCCTTGCACGCGCCGGAAGATCCGGCCTGGACCGGCGAGGGCTGGCGTTCGGCGGTCTGGTCGCCGATCAATCCGGTGACGGGCGAGTTCGACGTCCTGGAATGGCGTGTGCCGGGTTTGCGGCTTCTGCCTGCCGAGCGCGCCTCGTCGCCCACGGCTCGCGTGGCGGAGACCGAAGCGTCTGCGGTGTCGAAAGAAGACATAGTGTTCGAGCCCGCGCCGCCGCATGGGCCCGTTACGCGCCCTCAGCTTGAAGAAGACGAAGCCGTTGCCTTCCCATCGCTCCTGCCGGATGATCCGGGCCCGGAAGGGCCGGACGAGCTCGATGCCGAGCCGGACGATGTGGAGGGGGAACATAAATGGTAAAGCGGATTTTTCAGGGCGTCGGTCTGTTGATCGTGCTGGCGATCGTCGTGATCGCGGTCTCGGTCGTGCGCTTCGACAAGACGAAGGATGAGCTCGCGGCAAAATATGCGGCCGCGCCGTCCCAATTCATCACCTTACCGAGTGGCGCCGTCGCGCATGTCCGCGATCAGGGCAACCGCGAAGGTCCCGTTCTCGTTCTCATTCACGGCTCCAATGCCTCGCTTCACACCTGGGAGCCATGGGTTGCGTTGCTCGGTGCGAAATACCGCATCGTCACGATGGACATGCCGGGCCACGGGCTCACCGGCGCGGTGCCGGGCGACGATTATTCGCGCGCCGGCATGGTCGCCTTCACGCATCAGGTTCTCGGCAAGCTCGCGCTCTCGCATTACGCCATTGGCGGCAATTCGATGGGCGGCGGTGTGGTCGCCCAATATGCCGAAGATTATCCGGGCGAAGTGACCGCGCTGATCCTCGTCGATGCGGCGGGCCTGCCGCGCAAGATGCAACCCGGCGAGAAAATTCCCCTCGGCTTCCGTCTCGCGCGCATGCCGGTCCTCAACAAGATCATGCTCTATGTCTCTCCGCGCTCGGTCTTCGCCGAAGGCCTGCACAAGGTTTTCGTCGATCAATCCAAGGTCACGGAAGAGATGATCGACCGCTATTACGATCTCAATCTCTATGACGGCAACCGCCGGGCGACCGGCATTCGCTTTCGCTTGCCGCCGAGCGACGAGGCCGTATCCGAAAAGCTGGGGCAAATCCGGGCGCCGACCCTCATCCTCTGGGGCGACAAGGACGGGCTGATCCCGGTTGAAAACGCCCATGAGTTCCAGAAGCGGATTTCGGGCGCCAAGGTCGTGATTTATCCCAATGTCGGCCATGTCCCGATGGAGGAAGTGCCTGAAAAGAGTGCCGCCGACGTCGATGCCTTTCTCGCCACGGCCCTGACACCCGCCGCCGCTCCGGTCGAAACCGCTCCGGTGCATCATGACGGCAAGGTCGAGGTCGTGCCGGTAAGCCCCGAGTAAGCTTCTCGGGCCTAGTGTGAGGGCGTTGCGCGTGAGGAACCCCTCAAAGCCTGTTGCCAAAGGGGGTGGGCCGGGGTATTTCAGGCTCGCAAACGGGAAGCCTCTCTCTCGATTTTCCCGTTCCGGCGCCGCTTTAGCTCAGTTGGTAGAGCACCTCATTCGTAATGAGGGGGTCAGGTGTTCGAGTCACCTAAGCGGCACCATTCTTCTTCAATCTCCACCGGGCCATGTCGGGAAGAGCGTTATTCGGCCACCGCGCCGGAGGCGATCATCGCGTCGATGGTTTTATGATTGAGGCCGATGCCCGAGAGGACCGCGCGCGTATGCTCTCCAAGCGTCGGCGCCTTGCCGGGTTGGCGCTTTTCTTGTCCCGCGACATAGATCGGGCTATCGACCGTCCGCAAGCCGTCCGTCTCGGCGATTTCGGGCAGAAAATGATTGGCGGCGACCTGCGGGCAGGAGAGGTGATCTGAAGGCTGAGCGATCGGCCCGAAGGTGATGCCGGCTTCCTGAAAGAGCGGCTTCCATTCCGACCAGTCGCGCGCGCCGATTTCCTTCTCGAGCAAAGCGACGAGCGCAGCAGTGTTTTCGCGTCTTGCCTCATGCGTCGCAAAGCGCGGATCGCTGCGCCATTCCGGTTTGCCGATAAGGTCGGTCAGCAACGGCCATTCGCGCTGATAGTTGAGCATGGCCAACATGAACCAGCGGCCGCAATGGCATTTGTAAAGTTCGGTGAGCGCGCCTCGCATGCCGCGTTCGAGCCGCACCGAAAAATCCGCCTCAAAAAGGACGGCCTGCATCCAGATGCCGTTCGACCAGAGGCCGTTGGCGAGCAGAGATGTCGAGACGGCGCTGCCCTTGCCGGTGCGTTCGCGTTTGTAGAGCGCCGTCATGATGGCGCCGAATAATGCCGTCGCCGTAGGGTGATCTCCCATTCCGGGTACGGAGAATCCGGGCGGCGTATCGGGTGTCGCGCGCACCGCGTCCATCAGGCCGGACCGCGCCCACCAGGCGGTGGCGTCATATCCGGTGCGGTCTTTTTCCGGGCCGTCCTCGCCATAGGGCGTCAGCGATGCATAGACGATACGGTCATTCAGCGGCATCACATCTTCGGCGCGAAGCCGCAGGCGGTCGCGGATGGGCCCCGGAAAATTGGTGATGAAAACATCGGCTTTCGCGATCAGCGTTTCGAGGACGGCGCGGGCATCTGGATGTTTCAGGTCGAGCGCCAGGCTTTCCTTATTGCGGTTGTCGAGCGCCCAGAAATAATCGCGCTCCGCCGTCGGCATGCCGGGCACGCTCATCAGCTGGCGATAGCTGTCGCCGATCACCGGCGGTTCGATCTTGATCACGCGCGCGCCGAAGTCCGACATGATCGTCGCCGCTGCCGGACCGGCGATGAAGCTCGCGCAGTCGATCACCAGCAGATCCTCAAGGAGCCGCTTTTCCATCGTCTTCCTCCCGTCCAAGTTTCTTGTTGCCCCGAGCATGAGCGAGGCTGGACGCGGTGTCGACGGCAAAGAGAAATCAGCGGGCGAAGGCGCTCCCCGGAATTTCGACGATGCGGCCGAAACCGGCAACGAGATGAGCGCGGTCGACCTTCAACTCGTGAAAATTGAAATCGGGAAAATCGACATAGGTCGCTGCCTGCGGATGGCGGGCGAGAAAGCGCGTCCGCGCGTCGGCGGCGGCATTGGCTTCGGCGATGCGTGTCATGGTGCCGATCAGCGTCACGCGCGCCAGCGTCAGCGGGTCGCCGCTGCGCTCGTCGCGCACCAGCAGGGAGCTGCGGGGGTTGCCGGTCAGGTTCTTGGTGTGGAGCGCCATGGTCGAGATCAGGAAGAGCGGCGCGCCGTCTTTTGTCCGGGCAAAGGCGACAAGGGAAGCCATCGGAAAGCCATCGGGGCTCAGGCTGCCCAATGCGCCGGTCGCGGTTTCGTCGAGCAGACGAAGAGCCGTCTCGTTCGGGGTTTCATTGCTCATAGGCGAGGGTTCCTGCCGATGTTGCTTTTGTCGCGGCGCAGGAAGATTTTTTCCGCACCTGAGGCGCGATAGCATGCGGATGTCACGAATCACAAGCGCTCAAAACAGCGCATGGAAAGCAGACCGCCATGAACAGACGCCTGATTATGCTTTTCGTTCTGCTGAGCTGCGTTCTCGGCGCCTGCAGTACCGTTGAAGGCGCGGGTCAGGATATTTCCGACACCGCGCGCTGGGTCAAGAACAAGCTCTAGCCGTCAGGAGGGTTCGCCGTCGCCCATCTGCGATTGCAGATAATTTTCGAGGCTGACGCTCTTGATGAGGTCGAGCTGGGTTTCGAGGAAATCGATGTGTTCTTCCTCGGATTCGAGAATGTCCTCGAAAAGCTCGCGTGTGATGTAGTCGCGGGCCGTCTCGCAATAGGTGATGGCGTCGCGATAGAAGGGATGTGCCTTCATCTCGAGGTCGAGATCCGAGCGCAGCGCTTCTTCCACCGTTTCACCGATCCTGAGCTTGTCGAGATCCTGCAGGTTCGGCAGGCCATCGAGGAAGAGGATGCGTTCGATCAGTTTGTCGGCATGTTTCATCTCGTCGATCGACTCGTGATACTCGATCTCGCCGAGGCGCTTGAAGCCCCAATGTTTGAACATGCGGGCATGCAGGAAATACTGATTGATGGCGGTCAGCTCGAGCTTCAGCGCCCGGTTAAGAAATTCGATGACTTTGGGGTCGCCCTTCATGGCCGCGCTCCTGCTGCTTTGAACAGGGGCATCGTCGGTCCGGCGACGAGTCGCGTCAAACCCTAAATGTGAAGCTAAGTATCAGTATCAGAAGTATTTTTTGACTTCAGGTGCTTCTCAGTTTCGTTCGCGACCGGCGCCTTAATCGGCAGCCTGAGCAAAGGAATTCGCACACTGATTTTCCCGGATCATGTCAGCCATGTCGGGCAGGCAGCGGCCGCATTGCGGTTTGCAACCGGCGGCGCGATAGATCGCGGCGGGCGTATCGACGCTGCCCGCGCCATTGGCGAGGATGTCGGCGACGGCCCGGTCGTTCAACGCGTTGCAGATACAGACGAACAAGAAACTCTCCCGCCTTCGGCTTGCGACAGGAAGACTGCCAGAAATCCCGGCGCTATGCAATTGCGAGTTGTTAGCAGGAAATGGCTGGATGTGGCGATGAATGGCCGGTTTCCGCCATTTGCCTTTTGAGCGCCCCGCGACAGATTGCCCTTTGGAAGATGAGCCGGCCTTCCCGGCTCGCGCGACGAAGGGGGCTCGGCTAGGTTTTACGCTTTCTGTGTCGACTTCGGAGGCGGTTATGCGGATCCCGGCTTTACTTCGTTCGGTGGCGTTTGGGTGTGTGCTTGTGGCGTCGGGGTTGGCGGCGCCGGGGCTTGCCGCCGCACATGAATACAAGCTCGGTTCGCTGGAGATCGGCCATCCATGGGCGCGGCCGAGCACGGGCAAGACGGGCGCGGCCTATTTCACGATTAAAAACAACGGCGCAGCCGAGGACACGCTGACCGGCGTCGAGGCGGATATCAGCGCCAAGGTCCAGATCCACGACATGGAGATGGATGGGACGATCATGCGGATGCGCAAGCTCGACAAGCTGGCCTTGCCCGCCGGCCAGACCGTCAAGGTCGCGCCGGGCGGACTTCACGTCATGCTGATCGGGCTCAAGGCGCCGCTGAAGGATGGCGACAAGTTTCCGATGCGGCTGACCTTCGCAAAAGCCGGCTCGGTCGACGTCTCCGTCGATGTGCAGACGCCGGAAAAAGCCGCCGCCGGCATGCCTGGCATGGATCAAATGAAATAGGCATTTCGCCATTCGTCGCCCCACTGAGCGACATCCTCCGTAGGCAGAGTTAAGGCCTCGTAGGGATTAATCTTTTTGCGCTGCAAAAAGATTCTTCTGCATTTGCGTTGTCGGCTGATTTTCCCGTTCACGGATGAGTCCCGCAAAAACCCGTGTTAAAAATGCCATACCAAGGTCCAATGTAGGGTCACGCCTGCATGAGGGGCCCAAGTCCGCCTTGACACACAGTACCTTTAAATGTGGGCTATCTCTCGAGGGATGCTGACTGGCCGGGGGGGCAGTCGTATGGGGACTTACATCCGTCGATTCAACCTCCCGATCCAGGCAGTAAGTGAAGCCATCGAGGATCGAGGAGGATCGCTCAATGATAAAAGTAAGCTTGCGATCGTTGCTACTCGGCACTGCCGTTTCGGTAGGGCTGGTCGCATCGGCGGGCACGGCGAACGCCATACAATATAATTTCGGGGACGTGGTCGTGAATTTGGACACCACGGTCAGCACCGGCGTGTCTGCGAGAACGGTTGATCGCGACAACATGCTGGTTTCGTCGGCAAGCGGCGGTCCGAATGCTGGCCCTGCGACTTCCGGTCCGGTTACCTTCCTTCCCGGCGCTTTTGCAACGACCGGCGCCAATGCGCTTGCTGGCGGTGGTTCCGATACGGTGATCTACGCACCGACCGTTGTGTCGGGTTCTATCAACTCCGATGATTCGCGGCTTAACTTCGAGCGTGGCGATCTGACGAGCGCTATCGCCAAGATGACCAACGACATTTCCGCGAGCTTTCAGAATTACAAATTCTTCGCGCGAGTGAGTTCGTATTACGACGCCGTTCTCTCGCGTGGCAGCAGCTACAACCGCTCTGAACTGGTTGACGGCAAGGCCGACGCGGCGCGCGACATCAGACTGCTCGATTTCTATGGCAGCGCCGACTACAACATCGGCGATCTGCCTTTGAACCTTCGTGCCGGTAAGCAGGTCATCAGCTGGGGCGAAAGCACGTTCATGCTGAACGGCATCAACTCGATCAATCCGATCGACGTCAATGCTTTCCGCCGCCCTGGCGCTGAAGTCAAAGAAGGTCTCGTTCCGGTCTGGGCCCTCGACGCCTCGATCGGTCTGCCGCATAACCTCTCGCTCGAAGCTTTCTATCAGCTGAAGTGGGAACCGTTCCAGCTTGACCGCGCGGGCACGCCTTTTGCCTCTTCAGACGTTGCCGCCACCGGCAGCGATGTTTATGGCAACTTCAATGGTGTTTCGTATCTAACGACGGGCTTCACTGGCGGTTTGCAGCGTAACTGCGGAACGACTTCAGCTAACAACATCTCCGCCGCATTCACGGCTGACTATCTGACGGGTACCTCGAATACCGCGGCGCTCAAAGATTGCTCCGCCGCTCCGGGTAGCCTCGCTTCCTATGTCGATTACACCAACCAAGTCCCGGAAGGGATGATGGAATTCCTGAAGAATACGCTTGGCGACACGGGCGGTATGGTGAGCCGCTTGAATGATCGTCGGGCTTCCAATTCGGGCCAATGGGGTCTCGCCGGTCGCTGGTATTCGGAAGACCTGAACAACACGGAGTTCGGCCTCTACTTCATGAACTATCATTCGCGTCTTCCTATCGCGAGCGAGCGGATCACCAGCCACGGTTCGGCAGATTCGCAATTCACCTCCTATCTTGCGAACGGAGATAAGGGAAGCCTTACGGGGCGTGCGACCTATTACACGGGATGTAACATTCCTGGGGCCGCAGCAGCTCTTCCGGGTGGCACCCCAGCACAATGGCAAGCCGCGTCGCCAACCTTGGCTCCCGGCCAGGGTTACGGCATACCCGTTTCGCAAAACGCAAACTCTATCAGTCAGCTGAACAGCTCGACCGCCAGCGATCCGGATGGTGTCTATGCAACGGCAAAAACCATTGCCCAAGCGTATTACGACGGTGATGCCGCCACCCTCGCGACCTTTGGTTTGACGAGTGTTCCCCGTCCCGCGAACGCGGCTAACCCGTTCCAGACGGGCGCAGGCGGCATCAACGGTGTTGTTGCCGGTGGAGCGATTGCGAGCGCTAACGGTATCGCTTCTTTCGGTACGGTTGCCGCCAACTCTCTGCTCGAGACGACAATCATCAACTGCGCTCTCGTCGCCCTTCAGTCGACCGCTACCGCAACGGGCATCGGTCTTCTGCAGAATGGTGCCGAAATCATATCGGTGCAGTCTGCTTCGAGTTCACCGCTTCTTGGTCTCTATCTTGAATATCCCGAAGACATCCACATGATCGGCGCGAGCTTCAACACGACGATCGGAACTTGGGGTGTGCAGGGTGAAATGAGCTATCGCTCAAACCAACCCTTCCAGCTTGATACCGACCAGATCACAATCGCAGCGCTCAACGATGCTTGTATCCTGAGCCTTGTCGCTGGTCCGACCATTGCTAATGGCGTGAACGATACCTACGGCGGTGGTTGCGGCACGGTCAACTCGTCTGGCGCCGCTGGCTCCTTCGACCTCTCGGGCGTTGTGCGTTCGAAGATGTATACCTTCGACGTCGGCACCACGGCGACCTACTCCAACTCCAATCAGTTGGTTGCCGGAACCGGAGCCGATCTCGGCATCTTGGTGACGGAAGTCGGTCTGGTTTATGCGCCGGATGTTCCTTCGGAAGGCGACTTCTCGAAGCAACAATGGGGCAATGTCTGCACCGGCGGTACGGATCTTCCGTTCGGTGGTGCTCTCGGTCTCGCCGCCCGTTCGGGTTGCCGTCCGACAGCTGCTTCCTGGGGTTATACGATCCTTGGTCAGCTGCAGTACAACAACGCCTTCGGCACTGCGGTTACGTTGTCGCCGACAATCGCCTTCAGCCACGACGTATCGGGCAACACGCCTGGCCCGATCTCCAATTATCGTCAGGGCCGCAAGTCGGTGAACCTCGCGCTCAATGGTGCTTACCAGGGTGCGTGGAGAGCCGGCGTCTCCTACACGAACTTCTTCGGCAGCGACAAATACTCGGAATCCGTCGATAAGGATTACGCGTCGGTCAATCTGTCCTACGCTTTCTGAACGAAGCAGTTTTTCGAAAATGAACCCGGCGGCAGCGATGCCGCCGGGTTTTTCTTTTGTTGTGGCTCAATTCCTCAGCCTGCACGCGTGTGTAGCGTCGGGCTTCAGCTTCGCTCATACTGTCGGGACGCGGATTTTCTCGCATGCGCGAAAAGCGGCCACGGCGCTTCAATCCAAATTAATCCGTAGACTGATAAAATGGCTATGGTGCTCACCGCCTGAGCGAATGCGAGATTCGATCTCGCCGAGATTCCGACATTAAAAATATTTAATGTTGAAGAGGGGCAAATGCGCCCTGTTTGGCCGTCTTTAGATGCTGTTGAGACACAGAATCGGGCGGAATTATGGGCCGCGTCGTTTGCGGCATCTTGCCGTTTTGATAATATTCCCGCAGAGTTGGCGGTAATACCGGGCTAGACGGAAAACCGTCGAGTTCTAAAAAGAAATATCAAGTGGAGGGAACGTACATGAAAAGGACGACCATGTTGGTCTCCGCCTTCGTGTTCGGCGCATTGGGTGTCAGCACCTTGGGCACCAGCGCGTTGGCACAAGTGCCGGATGCACAGGTCAACCGTCTGGGGTCCGATCTGACCCCGATCGGCGCCGAGAAGGCGGGCGAGGGGGATATCCCGGCCTGGACCGGCGGTTTGCAGACCGTGCCGAGCAATGTCAGCTACAAGCCCGGCGATCATCTCGCCGATCCGTTTGCCAGCGACGCCATCAAATACACCGTGACCGCGGGCAACGCCGCTCAGTATGACGCCGTGCTGACCGACGGTTACAAGGCCCTCATGAAGGCCTATCCCGACTACAAGATGAACGTCTATCAGACGCGCCGGTCTTGCGCCTATCCTGACAACGTCTACGCGGCCACCAAGAACAACGCCAAGGTCGGCGAGCTCAATGGCGGCGGTTCGGGCGTCGGCAAGGCCATCATGGGCTTCCCGTTCCCGATCCCGAACAACGCGTTCGAACTGATCTGGAACCACACGCTGCGCTATCGCTCCTTCAAGGCGGTGCGTCAGTTCGCGGCGGCGCCTGTGACCCGTGGCGGCGACTACACGCTGACCATCGTGCAGGACGAAGCCATTCTCGCCTGGTCGGATCCGTCGAAGAAGTCGGCCGAAGAGCTCAACAACACCTCGATCTACTACATCGCCAACACGATCGCGCCCGCGCGTGAAGCCGGCAACGTGGTTCTCGTGCTCGAAGCTCTGAACGCGACGCTGAACGGCGGCCGTCAGGCTTGGCAGTACAGCCCCGGCACGCGTCGCGTCCGTCGCGCTCCGAACATCTCCTACGACAATCCGGGCACGAACTCGGATGGTCTGTCGACCTCTGACAGTTTCGACGGTTACAACGGCGCGCTCGACCGTTACGACTGGGCGGTCATCGACAAGTCGCCGAAGCTGATCGCGGCGAACGACTACAAGGCCGAAAGCGCGAAGTACAAAGACTTCGTGAAGCCGCTTCACCTGAACCAGGACGACATCCGCTACGAACTGCATCGCACCTGGAACTTCGAAGCCAAGCTCAAGGCCAATACGCGTCACGTCTATGCCCGTCGCGTCTATCATAACGACGAAGATGCGTGGGAAATCTCCAGCGCGGAACTCTATGACGGTCGTGGCCAGCTCTGGCGCGTCCAGGAGCTCCAGGAGCTGCAGCGCTACAACGTGCCGCTCTGCGGCTCGGGCGCGGAAGTGGTCTACGATCTGCAGGCCGGCCGTTATCTGGCCCTCGCCATGCAGAACGAAGAGCCGCCGGTGAACTATTTCGCCGACGAACTCGACCCGAGCCGCTACACGCCGAACTCGATCCGTCAGCTTGGCGTTCGCTAAAAAAGCGTCTACTGTCTTTGGGCCGGGCCTCGGGATACCGAGGTCCGGCCTTATTTCTGCCTGAGGGCTGATTATGGGCGGGTTACGCGCCCGTGCGGTTCTCGACTACGCAAAAACGACATCGGGCCATCGAGCTTCTGACGCTTGGGGAAGCTCGAGAAGACCTGATCGCAATCAGCCGGCCGCAGAGCCGGGATGAAAACGAAGAGCAGCGCCGGCCCGGTCAGTTGACGAGGTTGTGCCGCCGCCCACAAACGAAGAGTGCAGGGAGCCTCAGTCACACCATGTCGTCCATCTTCACCTATTTCATTTCGCGTTCGCCGCTTCGGGCCATGGCCTCGGCCTCCGCGCTTGTTATCGCTTTTGCGCTCGCGCCCGCCGCTCATGCCGCCGACGCCGCGGCGCCCGCGGCCGCTGCACAGGATCCGGTCGAGTATTCGTCACCGTCCGCGCTCGCCAGTCATGATCTGGTGCTTTCGGCCACAATGGCCGGCAAGCGTCTCGTGGCGGTCGGCCAGTTCGGCCACGTCATTTATTCCGACGATGGCGGCGAGTCCTGGGTTCAGGCCAAGTCCGTGCCGACGCAGGTGACGCTGACCAGCGTCTATTTCGTCAACGACAAGATCGGCTTTGCCGGCGGCCATGACAGCACCGTGATCCGCACCGACGATGGCGGCGTGAACTGGACGCTCGCCTATCATAATGCCGAGTCGCAATCGCCGATCATGTCGGTCTGGTTCGAGAACGAGAACCACGGCTTCGCCATGGGCGCCTTCTCCTTCGTTATCGAGACGCAAGACGGTGGCAAGAACTGGACCCAGCGGTCGCTGGTTGCCGGCAGCCAGGAAGATTCGCATCTCAACAAGGTCTTCGCGACGAAGCAGGGCACGGTTCTGGTCGCCGCCGAATTCGGCAAGGTCTATCGCTCGACCGATCAGGGCAAGACTTTCACCGAAATCAACACCGGCTATGAAGGCTCGTTCTGGGGCGGCATGTCGCTCAAGGACGGCTCGGCGCTCATCTACGGCATGCGCGGCAATGTCTATCGCACGACGGATGACGGCGTGACCTGGGCCAAGATCGACAGCGGCACCGACAAGTCGGTCGGCGGCGGCGTCGAGCTCGACAACGGCACGATCGTTCTCGTCGGTCTGCAGGGCTATGTCGGTTACAGCACCGATAACGGCCTGCATTTCACCGAAGTGACGCGCGCCGATCGTCTGGGTTATGTCTCCGTGCTGCAGGCCGCGAACAACAAGATCGCGGTCTTTGGCGAACCGGGCGTGAAGCTTCAGCCCGACGACGCCAAGAAGGCGGCCGACGAGGTCGGCTTCAAGTTCAACACGGGCAGCTAACAAGGCCCTGCGGTTCTTCCGCTTCCATCAAAACCCCGGCCTTCTGGCCGGGGTTTTTCTTTGCGCGCACGGCGCTGGCCGCAGGCTTCCCATCACCGGCCGCGCGCGGCACAATCGTGAAAATAAAAGACAATGGGGAGGACGGCATGTCAGGCGCGACAAGCATCGGCCATGAGGTCGATTTCGGACGCTATGCGCGCATCAAGGCGAACCGCCAAGGGCGCGTGCTGACGCTGGCGCTCAGCAATCCGACATTGATGAATGCAGTCGATGGCGAGATGCATCGCGAGCTGTCGTCGATTTTTCTCGACGCCGCCGACGATCCGCATTCCGACGTCATCGTGCTGACGGGCGAGGGCGCCGCCTTTTCCGCGGGCGGCGATCTCAACTGGATGAAACGTTCTTTCGAGGCGGGCGAGAAAGGCCCCGATGCGGCGGAAGCCAAGCGCATCATTTTCTCGCTGCTCGATCTTGAAAAGCCGATCATCGCCAAGGTGCGCGGTCCTGCCATCGGCCTCGGCGCGACCCTCGCGCTGATGTGCGACGTGATCTTTGCCGGCGACACGGCGCGTTTCGCCGATCCGCATGTGCGCGCCGGCATCGTCGCGGGCGATGGCGGCGCGATCATCTGGCCCCAGCTCGTCGGCTATGCGCGCGCCAAGGAATATCTGATGACCGGCGATCCGGTGAAGGCGACGGAAGCCGAGCGTATCGGCCTCGTCAATCACGTCGTGCCCGACTCTGAGCTCGATGCACATGTCGATGCCTTTGCAGCGCGGATCGCGGGCGGCGCGACGCTTGCCATCAAATATTCCAAGGTCGCGGTTAATATCGGATTGAAGCAGCTCGCGCATTCGATCCTCGACGCATCGATCGCTTATGAAATGCAAACCTTCGCCACCGAAGACCACCGCGAGGCGGTGCATTCCTTTCTCGAAAAACGTCCGGCGACATTCAAAGGGCGTTGATGGATACGCCGAAGAACAATATCGCCAATCGTCTGAAGCTTGATGCGTAAGGATCAGGAAATGAGCAAAGCCGCATCCGCCACAGCCTTTCCCGACCCATTGGCCGCCGCCGATGAATTGGCGCGCGCCATCGGGCCCCGCGTCGATGAGATCGAGCGCAATCGCTTTCTGCCGCAAGACATCGCCGATCACGCGGCGCGTCTCGGCTTGCACCGGCTGTTCATTCCGGCGGCCTATGGTGGGCTCGAAGCCAGTCCGATGGCGCTCGTGGAGGTTGCCGAGCGCATCGCGCGCATCGATGGCTCGACCGCCTGGTGCGTCTTTATCGGCGCGACCTCGGGCATGACGGCGGCATTTCTCGCGCCCGACGACGCGCGGGCGGCTTTCGGCGATCCGATGAGCATCGCGGCGGGCGTCTTCGCGCCACGCGGTCAGGCGCGTCACGCGGTTGAGGGCGGCGTGGCGGGCTATCGCGTTTCGGGCCGCTGGCAATGGGGTTCTGGTTCGCGGAATGCCCGCACGATCATGGGGGGCGCTTTCATCGTCGGCGATGACGGCAAGCCGGAAATGGCGCCGGAAGGCGTGCCGCAAAACCGGATGATGGTTTTCTCCGCCGATCAGGTGACGCTGCACGACACATGGACCGTGTCGGGCCTTTGCGGCACGGGCAGCACAGATTTCGAGGTGAAGGACGTTTTCGTGCCGGCCTCTCGCGCGCCGAGCCTCATTTCCGACAAGCCGCTGGCGCGCCCGCTTTATTGTTTTCCGACCTTCGGCCTTCTCGGCATCGGCATTGCCGCCGTGGCGCTCGGCCTTGCGCGCGGAGCGATTGAGGCGCTGATCGAGTTTGCGGGCGGCAAGACGCCGCAAGGTTCATCGAAGCCGCTTGCGCTTCGCGCCAAGGCGCAGCTCGATGTTTCCGAGGCCGAAGCGTTGACGCGTTCGGCGCGGGCCTATCTTGTCGAGACCATCGAAGCCGCCTGGGCGGCGGCGAGCACCGACGGCGCGATCACGGTCGAGCATCGCCGCGACATCAGGCTTGCCACAACGCATGCGGTGCGCGCGGCGGCGAAGGCGGTGGATCTCATGTATACGCTGGGCGGCGGCACGTCGGTCTACAAGACGTCGGCCTTGCAGCGCCATTTTCGCGACGTCCATGTCGCGACCCAGCATATGATGGTCAGCGATGCGACCTTCGAACTGACCGGCCGTCTGTTTCTCGGCGTGCCGACCAACACCGCGATGCTCTGATCGGGAGATGAAGATGGGCGAGTTTACGCGCGTCGAGCGCAAGGGCCGCGTCGCCACGGTGCATTTAGACCGGGGCGACAAGCTCAATGCCTTGTCCAACGCCGCGATGCGCGAGCTGACGGCGGTGGCGCGATCCTTTGAAGACGATCTCGAAACCAGCGCCATCGTGCTTACCGGCACGGCATCTCACTTTTCGGCGGGCGCGGATCTGTCTGACCCTGAAATCGCCACGCGCAAGGACAAGGGTCTTCTCGCGCGCCGTCACGCGATGAAGCTCGGCCCCGACATGTGCGACGCCTGGGAACGGCTTGAGCAGGTCACGATCTGCGCGGTCGAAGGTTTCTGCATCGGTGGCGGTTCGGCGCTTGCCGCCTCCTGCGATCTTCGCGTCGCGGGCAAGAGCGCCTATTTCCGTCTGCCGGAAATTCCTCTCGGCATGAATATGAGCTGGCATTCCAATCCGCGCCTCGTCAATTTGATGGGTCCGGCGCGGGCGAAACTTTTCATCATGCTCGGTGAAAAGCTTCATGCCCCTCAGGCGCTCGACTGGGGGCTTGTCGAAGAGGTGGTTGAAGACGGGCAGGCGCTTTCCGCCGCGCTGACGCTCGCACAAAAATTCGGAGATTTGCCGCCGCTACCTTTGCGGATGTCGAAGCAATCCATCGACATGGCGGCCAAGGCGCTCAACCCGGCGGTGACTTTCATGGATCGCGACCAGTTCGCGCTCACCGCCACGTCCAAAGATCAGCAGGAGGCGGTCAGCGCCTTCCTCGAAAAACGCAAACCGAAATTTACGGGAGAATGAATATGGGTCGCGTAACCGGCAAAAAAGCTTTCGTCACAGGCGGCGCGCAAGGGTTGGGGCAAGCCGCCGCCTTGATGCTCGCCAAGGAAGGCGCGCTCGTCACCGTGGCCGACATCAATGAAAAGGGCGCGAAGGCGGTTGCCGAAGAGATCAACGCCAAATATCCGGGCCAGGGTTTCGCGGTCGCGCTCGACGTAACGAGTGAGAGCCAGTGGAAAGAGGCGCTGGCCTTTGCCGACAAGGCGATGGGTGGCATCAACGTGCTTTTCAACAATGCGGGCATCGGCGGCGGGACGACGGTCGAGGATACGGATTTCGAAACATGGAAGCGGGTGCAGGCGGTCGATGTCGATTCCGTCTTCCTCGGTTGCAAATATGCGATCCCCTATATGGTGCCTCATGCGCCGGGCTCGATCATCAATACCTCGTCGATCGCGGGGCTGATCGCCGGTCACAACATGGCCGCCTACAATGCCGCCAAGGCCGGCGTCTGGCTGCTGTCGAAGTCGGTGGCGCTGCATTGCGCTAAGCGCGGCTACCGCATCCGCTCGAATTCGATCCATCCGACCTTCATCGATACGCCGATCCTCGACGGCATGACGCGCGGCATGGCGAAGGAGGAGCTTGTCCGCAAGCTGGCCAAGCAGGTGCCGCTCGGCATTATCGGCGAGCCGGACGACATCGCTTATGCCGTCGTCTATCTGGCTTCCGACGAGTCGAAATTCATGACCGGCGCGGAGCTCAAGCTCGATGGCGGCATCAGTGCCATGTGAGAGCGTCTCCGTCTGGATGCGGTCTTTCTTAAGAGGTCCGGGCCGATAATCCGGCAAGTGTGGCCGCGGCGTTCTTGCGCGTCGCGGCCTTCATGTCCAGATTGGTCAGCGACCATGACCCAACGCGTTCTTATCGTTCTCCATCAGGAGCGTTCGAATCCCGGCCGGGTGGCCCAGGAGCTTCTGCGGCGCGGCTGCGCGCTCGACATTCGCCGCCCCGCGCTTGGCGATGCCCTTCCCGATACGCTCGAAGCCCATGACGCCGCCATCATCTTCGGCGGGCCGATGAGCGCCAATGACGATCTGTCTTTCATCCGTACAGAGATGGATTGGATTTCGAGCGTCGCCCTCAAGGAAGAAAAGCCATATCTCGGCATCTGTCTCGGCGGACAGCTTCTCGCCAAGAGCCTCGGTGCGCGCGTCTATGGCCGCGACGACAAGCGCTGCGAGGTTGGTTATTTTCCAATCCGCCCGACAGCGGAAGGCGCGCGGCTCTTCAATGACCCGCAATATGTCTATCAATGGCATGTCGAAGGGTTCGATCTGCCAACGGGGGCGGTGCAGCTTGCGCAAGGCGATGATTTTCCCGTGCAGGCGATGCGTTATGGCAAGTGTGCCTATGGCATCCAGTTTCATCCCGAGCTGACTTCGCTGATGATGAATGCATGGCTTATCAAGGCCCGCCATCGTCTTGCCTTACCTGGCGCACAAGCTCGCGACCGCCATCATGCCGGACGCGCGCAGCATGATGCCGATCTCAAAGGCTGGCTCTCGCGTTTCATCGATCATTGGTTGCCGCACAAACGGGCACTCGACGAGCGATAGGCGGCAACGAGCGACAGGCGGGACGACAATTTGCGCGAGGTCTTTGCGCGCGCTATCGTGGCGCCGGGTCACAGCATGATTGAAGCTTTCGCACATCCGGTCGGAATTTCTTTACGGGGTCGTCGTCACGGCGTGCCTTTCGCACTCTGTCTCGCCTTCATCCTTGCGCCTGCATATGCGCGCGCCGGGTCGATCGAGCTGATCGGCCAGCGGTATGAACTCAGCCCTGCAAATCTTCCCGCGCCTTACAGCGCGCCTTCGATTAGCGTCGCGGCCGAGAGCGTCGCGCGGCCCGATGGCGTCATGCCGAAGGTGCCGAAAGGTTTTCAGGTCAGCATTTTCGCAAGCGGGCTCGAGCGGCCGCGCGAAATGGCGGTCGCGCCCGACGGCACGGTTTTCGTGTCGCAGACCCATGAAGGCAATATCGCGGTGCTGCGCGATCGCGACGGCGACGGCATTGCCGAAATGCGCACGACATTTGCCGATGGCTTTCGCGAACCTTCGGGGCTTGCGGTGCAGGGCGACGCGCTTTACGTCGCCGATCGCCGCGCGGTCTGGCGTATCGGTTTTGATGGCGACACGATGCGGGCTCTGCCGCGCAGCATGGTGACGCGGCCCGGCGCGCTGGGCGATGGCGGCGGGCACATCACGCGCGAACTTCTTTTTGCGCCGGATGGGGAACACTTCTTCGTCTCCATCGGCAGCGAGACGAATGTCGGCGAGGATCCGTGGCCACGGGCGACGATCCAGCAGTTCCGCACCGACGGGCACATGCAGGCGACCTTCGCCTCGGGGCTTCGCAATCCGGTCGGCCTCGCTTTTTATCCCGGTACGGATGACCTTTATGCCGTCGTCAATGAGCGCTTCGGGCTCGGCGCCGGACTTGTCCCCGATTATTTCACGCGCGTTCAGCGGGGCGGTTTCTACGGCTACCCCTACGCCTATCTGGGGCCGCATCCCGATCCGCAATATGGCGAGTTGCGGCCCGATCTGGTGAAGGCCAGTCTGGTGCCCGATCTCCTCTTCGCGCCGCATTCAGGCCCGCTCGGACTGATCTTTGCGAGGGGCAAAGGGTTTCCGCCCGATTTCAAGGGCGACGCCATCGTCGCCCTGCATGGGGCGGGGAACGGCCAGCCGGCGGGTTATGAGCTTGTCCGGGTGCGGTTCCGCAACGGGCGGCCACAGGGCGGCTATGAGACCTTCATGACGGGCTTCGGCGCGCCTGCGGACGCTGGTGGCGATCCAGGGGCCGCCAACGTCTGGGGGCGTCCTGTGTGGCTCGCAGAGGCCAAGGACGGTGCGCTCCTCGTTTCTGACGATGTGGCCAATGTGATCTGGCGGGTGAGCTGGGCAGGACCAACCGCCGCCAATCTGGTCAAGCCGATGCCGGTCGCGCCCCGCTGAGACAGGCTGGCCTCAAGCAAACGGCTTGACGCTCCCATGCTCCGATTTACTGTGCTCCAGCGAAGCGGTTTCTGACCGCTTCTGGGGGAACCGAATGCCCGATGCGGAGGCGGAAGCGATACTTCACTCCCGGCGCGTCCGCGCGGAGGCGAAAGCCTTGCAGGCCCGGCCCGATTATCGCGATCTGATGCGCGACATCGCGCAGGCCAATCTCGATCTGACCAAGGATTCCGATCATCTGGGGCGCGTACTCCGCGACCGGGGTTCCTATCTCATCGGCATGGTGGCGCTCAGCTTTTATTCAACGACGGGCGAGCTGACGGCGGGTGTGCTGGCGAATTTCTGCGCGGAAAGCGGCATCTGCAGTTCCGGGCGAGCCATGGCGCTGGTCGCCCATCTGCGGGATCTGGGCGAGCTTCTTCCAGAGACGGAGGGACCGGCCGGACGCGGCCAACGCCTGAAGCCCGGCGCGGCGCTTGTCGGCCTTTACCGCGACAATTTTTATACGAACCTGCGCGGCCTTTCCGCCGTCGATGCCAGAGGCGCCGAAGGCATGGCGCTGCTCGACAATGGCGGGACCCATGCGCTGCTCAACCAGCTTCTCATCTCGCTGGCCGCGGCGGGCGAGGATTTTCGGACAAGCCCCGAAACGCCGCTCTATCTCTTCACCGAGCATGAAGGCGCTCTGGCGATGATCCAGGATTTCGTCGCCAGTGGCGCGCGGGGCAATAGGCCGGTGCTCGACCGGGTTTTCGTTTCCGTTTCGGCGCTGGCGCGGCGGCACAGGGTTTCACGACCGCATGTGCTGAAGCTTTTCAAGGACGCGCAGGCGCGCGATCTCCTCACCTGGAATGCGCAAGAGCGGCTGCTGGTCTTCACGCCCAGCCTGTCTGCGGTCTATGAGGAAAGTCTGGCGCTGGTCTTCGCCAATCTGCTGGTCAGCGTCGAAGACCTGCGGGCTCAGGAGCCTCGCTCCTAAGCCACTGATTTCACGCAGAATTCTGTAATTCTGCCGTTCCGGGAAATGGTGGAGCCGAGCGGGATCGAACCGCTGACCTCCTCATTGCGAACGAGGCGCTCTCCCAACTGAGCTACGGCCCCGGAGTGTCCGGTTCTTTAGGGGCAGGCGGCGAAGGTGTCAAGAGAATGCGCGCCCTTCGCCCAAGCTCCGATGGGTCAAAGCGGCGCTTGAACAGGTTGCGTGCGGGCTTTACATCTTGGCGACAAAAGAGCGTGTCGCTCTCCCTCCCAAGACCGGCTGACGGTCGGTTCGCATCGCAGGGGCCCATGCAATCTCTTCTCATCCTGATCACCCAGGTCATCCAGCTCTATATTTGGGTCGTCATCATCGGCGCCGTGCTGAGCTGGCTCATCGCCTTCAACGTCATCAACACGCAGAACCGTTTCGTCTACACGGTGGTCGACATCATCTACCGCGTGACCGAGCCGGTTCTGGCGCCCTTGCGGCGCATCCTGCCCGATCTCGGCGGCATCGATATTTCGCCCATCGTCCTGTTGCTGCTTTTGTATTTCGTTCAGAACCTGATCTGGGAGCTTTATGGTTCCTTCCAGGGGTCGATCTAACTGACTTCGCCGTGTCTGCGTAGAACCGGCGGCGGCGTCGCGATCAATCTGCGGGTGACGCCGAAGTCGGCCTCGGCGCGGATCGGTGGCATCGGCGAGGACGCGCAAGGGCGGGCTTTCCTGCGCGTCCATGTCAGGCAAGCGCCGGAAAAGGGCAAGGCCAACGAGGCGGTGGTGAAACTCATCGCCAAGGCATGGCGTCTTCCCAAAAGCGCGATCGAGGTCGTCTCGGGCGAGAGCGACCGCAACAAGACCATCGCCATCGCAGGCGAGCCGGATGCGCTGATGGTGCGGCTCGAAGCTCTGCTGAAAGACGGCGAGTGAGGACAAGGCATGGCGGACGCTCAGATCATCGACGGCAAGACGATAGCGGCGGAGGTCAAGACGCGCGTCGCGCAAGCCGTGGCGCAACTCAAGAAAGATCACGGGCTGACCCCCGGTCTCGCCGTCGTTCTCGTCGGTAACGATCCGGCAAGCGAGGTCTATGTCCGCAGCAAGGGCGTCGCGAGCCGCGAAGCGGGCATGAATTCCTTCGAGTTCAAGATGCCCGCCGAGACGAGCGAGGCCGATGTTCTCGCCAAGGTACGCGAACTCAATACCGATCCGCTGGTGCATGGGTTTCTGGTGCAGTTCCCGGTTCCCGACCAGATCAGCCAGCAGGCCGTGATCGACGCCATCGACCCGATGAAGGACGCCGACGGATTGCATCCGCTCAATGCGGGGCGTCTGGCGAGCGGTCTCGATGCGATGGTGCCCGCGACGCCCGAAGGTTGTCTCATCATGGCGAAGCGCGCGGCGGGCGGCGATCTCTCCGGCAAGCATGCGGTCGTCATCGGTCGTTCCAATCTCGTCGGCAAGCCTATCGCGCAATTGCTGCTCAAGGAAAACTGCACCGTCACCATGGCGCATAGTCGCTCGCGCGATCTGCCGGGCCTTGCGCGTCAGGCCGATATTCTCGTCGCCGCCGTCGGGCGCCCGAACATGGTGCGCGGCGACTGGGTCAAACCCGGTGCCATCGTCATCGATGTCGGCATCAATCGCATTGCCGCGCCCGAAAAAGGCGAGGGCAAGACGCGCCTCATCGGCGACGTCGATTTCGCCGAAGCGGTGAAGGTCGCAGGCGCAATCACGCCCGTGCCGGGCGGCGTCGGATTGATGACGGTTGCTTGTCTCATGCGCAACGCCGTCATCGCCGCCTGCCGCCAGCGCGGCGTGCCCGTGCCGGACGGGCTCTGAGGAACAACATCATGGAAACGCGCACTCTCGGCACATTATGGCCCGTCAGCGCGTTGACGCTGGGTGGCGGCGGTCTCGGCCAGGTCTGGGGCGAGACGACGCGCGAAGAAGCCGTCGCGACCGTCAAGCTCGCGGTGGATAAGGGTGTCACGCTTCTCGATCTCGCGCCGCTTTACGGACGCGGCGAAGCGGAAGCCGTCGTCGGCGATACGTTCGACGGCGCATGGCCGTCGCATCTGCGCGTCACGACGAAATGCATGATTGGCTCGCGTCATTTCGCCGATGTCGCCGGACGGCTTGAAACATCGCTGACGAAGAGCCTTTCAACCTTGCGGCGCGAGCAGGTCGATATTTTCATTCTGCATTCGAACATTCATCCCGACGATTACGAATACACGCTGGATCCCGACAGCCACATTCACCGCGCCGTGCCGATGTCGGTTTTCACGGATCAAATCGTGCCGGCCTTTGAAAGACTGAAAGCCGACGGGCGGATCGGCGCCTGGGGCATCACGGGCACCGGCCTGCCGCGTTCGATCATGGATGCGCTGCGCGGCGATCCGAAACCCGCCGTCGTGCAGGCGGTCGCCAATCTTCTCGATTCAGCCGGCGGCATGCGGCGCTATGAAGAGCCTGCCGAGCCGCGCAACATCATCCGCACGGCGAAGAACAACGATGTCGGCGTCATGGGCATCCGCGCGGTGCAGGCGGGCGCGTTGACGGCGGCCATCGACCGTCCGCTCGGCGCCGACGATCCTGAAACGAAAGACTACGCCAAGGCCGCGCCCTTTCGCGCGCTGGCGACGGAGCTCGGTGAAGATCCCGCCGACCTCGCGCATCGCTATGCGCTCTCGATCGAAGGCGTCGACACGCTGGTCCTCGGCGTCAAGAACCGCGCCGAATTGCAGGCGGCGCTCGACGCCGAAGCAAAGGGCGCGCTCGATGCCGAAACCTACAGGCGCATCGAAGCTCTGGGGCTGCGCCGTCAGGTGCCCCGCATTCCACTCGATGCGCCGATATGAGCGGCGTTTTGTCTTCACCGATTGTCGAGCTGCCCTCGCACCGCGCCGAGCCCTTCGCGCGTGATGCGATAGGGGCCGCTGTCGCGCGAGGCGACCAGGCGGCGTCTTTTGAGGCGGCGGAATGTCGGTAGAGTGCAATCCGCCAAGACCCAGCCCTCCCGTGTGACGCAGATGACCGACTGGATCTTTCCGTTTTCATCCTTCTCGACGCGGATCGCCGCGCCTTGCGCAAGCGCATGGAGCACGCGCTGCTCGAACTTCGAGACGTTCATTGGAATTGCCTTGGAGAAAAGCCGCAGGGCGCGGGCCGGACGCAACGCCGCACGCGATCGCCATGCGGGCAACGCGGCCCGCGGCTTCAGGCGGCCTCATGAATCGGCAAGCGCCAATTCAGGGCCGCAGGGCTTCTCCAAACACAGACATCAACGCTCCATCATGCGTGAAGCATTCTGGATAAGACCTGCCGCCGGTCCCTGTCAAATGAGCAGCCGTCTTCTCGGCTCCGCCTTGGCGCTTTTTCTGCTGGCTGTGTTTCTGTCGCCGCAGGCCGCGCGGGCCGACGATCCGCGCGCCACGGGTGGCATGCTCGGCTGGCCGCAGGATGAAATGACCCGCGCGCTTGGCATATTCGTTCCCGAGCGGATGAAGGCGCTGGAGGTGCCGGGTGTCAGCCTCGCCGTTATCTCCAACGGGCAGATCATCTATTCGGGCACTTTCGGCAAGGCCGACAAAGGCGCCTCGGCGCCGGTGACGCCCGCGACCTTGTTCGAAGCGGGCGAGCTTGGCGAGACGGTCGCCGCTTATGGCGCGATGAGCATGGTGCGCGACAAGCTGCTCTTTCTCGACGCCCCGCTGTCGCGCGACCTGCCCGCGCCCTGGCTTGCCGGCAAGGCTGATAGCGAACGCATCACCTTGCGCGAAGTGCTGACGCATCGCTCGGGCCTCGGCGACAATGTCGCGCATCCCTCGCGCGCCACGAGCTTCGAGCCCGGCAGCCATTTTTCGCATTCGGGCGTCGGCTTTCTCTATTTGCAGCATGCGATGGAAAACATCGCGGGCGCGCCTTTCGATAGTTTGATGAAGGCGCGGGTTTTCAAACCGCTCGACATGCCGTCATCGGGTTATCTCGTTTCGTCGGACGACCGCGCCCAGCTTGCGCAAGGCTACGTGCCTTTGCGTTTTCCGTTGACGGTTTTCTATCTGCCTTTCGCCATCGCCTTTGCCGTCATCCTCGCCGCGCTCTGGGGCATTTCATGGTTCATGTTGCAAAGGCGGCTTGAATTCATCGATCTCTTCTGGCCGGCTTTCGGCGGTTTCGGTTTTGCGACCGCTATTGTCTGGTGGGGCCTCGGCCTCGTCCCCGCTGCTTTCGTTATCGGCATCGCCATGCTTTGCGCGCTTGTCATCCTTCTGCTGGCGGGCTTTGCCTATTATCTTCTCTATGTTGCGGGGCTTGCGCGCGCGCGCGACGGGATCATCTCGCGCGGACGGGGATCGCAGGAAGGCATCGTCGTCGTTCTTGCCGGCGTCATCGCGCTTGCGGGGTTCCTGCCCGCACTTCACTGGATGGTGCCTGTCGCACGGCTGTCGGTGCTGCGCGGCGAGGCGCGCGCGAATGTGGCGGCTTCCTTCCACACCACCGCTCAGGACATGGCGCGTTTCATGATCGAGATTGTCGATGGCGCGAAGCTCGGTCCCGACATGCGCGACCGGATGCTCGGTGAGCGCGTCGCAGTCGATGGGCCTTTCTTCTGGTCGCTCGGGCCCGGCATCCGTCAGGACGGAACGCGCGAAACGCTCTGGACACGCGGGTCGGCGATGGGCTTTGAAAGCCTGATGGTCATGGACCCGTCGCGCCGCGCCGGCGTCGTCGTGCTGACCAATAGCCGTGAAGGCGGCGAACTGGCGCAGGATGTCGCGCGCAACGTGCTGGGCCTTGAAGCGGTTTGGTCACTGCCCTGAGGGTCTGGCGGAGGGAACATGGAAAGTTTCAAGACGATCTATGCGCGCGCCGCCAAACGTCATGGCGGCGAGACGGCGCTTGAGGCGACGCTCGGAAAGCCGAAAAGCGCCGCCGCCCTGAAAAGAATACCCGACGATCGCTGGCTTGCGGCGATGACCATGTCGGTCTTTCAGGCCGGTTTCGTCTGGAGAGTGATCGAGGCGAAATGGCCGGGCTTTGAAGAGGCCTTCGCGCATTTCGATCCGCATCGCGTCGCCTTTTTCTCGGGCGAGGATATGGGGCGGCTCGCCAGCGACACGCGCATCGTGCGCAACGGTGCGAAGATCAAGGCGACCATCGAGAATGCGCGCTTTGTCGTCGAACTGGCAAAGGAGCACGGATCGGCGGGCGCGTTCTTCGCCGCCTCAAAGCCCGAGAATTATATCGATCTTCTGGCCGTGTTGAAGAAACGCGGCGACCGGCTTTCGGGTTTCTCCGCGCAGTATTTTCTGCGTCATCAAGGCGTCGATAGTTTCATTCTCTCGCCATCGGTTACGGCGGCGCTCATCAAGGCCCGGGTGGTCGACAAGCCCGCGACATCGCGCAAGGCACTTGTCCTCGTTCAGGCGGCTTTCAATCAATGGCGCAAGGAAAGCGGACGTTCGCTGATCGAGATCAGCCGCATACTGGCCATGTCCATCGACGCGTGAGGCTCAGCCCGCCTTCTTCGCCGCCTCGATCGATTGCAGGATGATCCGTTGGGCTTCTTCCGCGTCACCCCAGCGCTCGATCCTCACCCATTTGCCTTCTTCGAGATCCTTGTAGTGCTCGAAGAAATGCGCGACGCGCTTCAGGAAAACTTCCGGCAGGTCGGTGTAGTTCAACGTGTTCTTGTAATAGGGGTTCAGCTTCTCCACCGGCACGGCGATGATCTTTTCGTCCTGTCCCGCCTCGTCATGCATGATGAGCACGCCGATGGGGCGCACGCGCACCACCGCACCGGGGATCACCGGAATGCGGCTGACGACAAGAACGTCCACCGGGTCGCCGTCATCGGACAGCGTATGCGGAATGAAGCCGTAATTGGCCGGATATTGCATTGCCGTATGCATGAAGCGATCGACGAAGAGCGTGCCGGACGCCTTGTCCATTTCATACTTCACCGGATGGCCGCCATGCGGCACCTCGACGATGACATTGACGTCATGCGGCGGGTTGACGCCGATCGGTATGGCTTCGATACGCATCAGCCTTTGATCCGCTTGTTGCGCGCGGCGAGCAGACGCAGCCGCAGCGCGTTGAGTTTGATGAAGCCCGTGGCGTCCTTCTGGTCGTAGGCGCCCGCGTCTTCCTCGAAGGTCACATGCGCCATCGAGTAGAGCGAGTAAGGCGAGCTGCGGCCGACGACCGAGACGTTGCCCTTATAGAGCTTCAGGCGAACCGTGCCCGTGACCATTTCCTGGCTCTTGTCGATCAGCGCCTGCAACATTTCGCGTTCGGGCGAGAACCAGAAGCCGAAATAGATCAGCTCGGCGTAGCGCGGCATCAGATCGTCTTTGAGATGCATGGCGCCGCGATCGAGCGTGATCGACTCAATGCCGCGATGGGCGGCAAGCAGGATCGTGCCGCCCGGCGTTTCGTAAATGCCACGCGACTTCATGCCGACGAAACGGTTCTCGACGAGATCGAGACGACCAATGCCGTTCTTGCCGCCAAGCTCGTTGAGTTCGGTGAGCAAAGTCGCGGGCGAAAGCTTTTCGCCGTCGATGGAGACAGCGTCGCCCTTTTCAAAGCCGACCTCGATATAGGTCGCCTTGTCGGGTGCTTCCTCGGGCGAAACGGTGCGCTGATAAACGAATTCCGGCGCTTCCTGCGAGGGGTCCTCGAGCGCCTTGCCTTCCGACGAGGTGTGCAACAGGTTCGCATCGACCGAGAAGGGCGCTTCGCCGCGCTTGTCTTTCGCAATTGGAATCTGGTTCTTTTCGGCGAATTCGATGAGCTTGGTGCGCGAGGTGAGGTCCCATTCGCGCCACGGCGAGATGATCTTGATCTCGGGATTGAGCGCGGCATAGCTGACTTCGTAGCGGACCTGATCGTTGCCCTTGCCGGTCGAGCCGTGGGACACGGCGTCGGCGCCCGTGAGGGCCGCGATTTCGATCTGGCGTTTGGCGATCAGCGGACGGGCGATCGAGGTGCCGAGCAGGTAGATGCCTTCGTAGAGCGCATTGGCGCGGAACATCGGAAAGACGAAATCGCGCACGAATTCCTCGCGCAGATCGTCGACAAAGATTTCCTTGATGCCGAGCAACTCGGCCTTCTTGCGCGCCGGCTCCAGTTCCTCGCCCTGACCGAGATCGGCCGTGAAGGTCACGACCTCGCAGCCATAGGTCGTCTGCAACCATTTCAGAATGATCGAGGTGTCCAGCCCGCCCGAATAGGCCAGCACCACCTTTTTCACGTCTTTTATCGCACCGCTCATGATGTTACCGCTCGAAAAGCCTGTTATTTTGCGGCGCATCATAGGCAAATCCCGATGCGCGGCAAGGGCTGCAAAAAAGGGCGGAAAAGATGGCGGGAAAGCGCGGGCCGGTCGAGTTCTGGTACGATTTCGCCAGCACCTATTCCTATCCCGCGGCGATGCGGATCGAGGCCGTGGCCAAGGCGGCGGGCGTCGATCTCGTCTGGCGGCCTTTTTTGCTCGGGCCGATTTTCGGCTCTCAGGGCTGGAACGACAGCCCCTTCAATATTTATCCTGTGAAGGGCCGCTACATGTGGCGCGACCTCGCCCGGATTTGCGAGGCTGAGGGACTTGCGTTGAACGAGCCGGTGAGTTTTCCGCAGAACGGGCTTAAAGCGGCGCGGCTTGTGCTTCTTGGCGCGGATGAAGGCTGGGCGGCGGATTTCACGCGCGCGGTCTATCGCGCGAATTTCGCCGGGCAGAAAGACATTTCCAGCGAAAACGTACTTGGCGACCTGCTTCAAGATCTCGGCCTTGATGCCGCCGCATTGACGGCGCGGTCGAACACGCCGGAAAACAAGGCGCGGCTCAAAACGCAATCCGATGAAGCGGTGGCGCGCGGTCTCTTCGGCGCTCCCTCCTTCACGGTCGGCGAGGAATTGTTCTGGGGCAATGACCGGCTCGAACAGGCGGTCGCCTGGGCGACAAGGTAGGCGGAGCCAATCGCGCCTTAATCGGCGGGCCAATTCCCGTGCCTCTTGCAGATGCGTCTCACGCGCCCAACCTCCATCCCGTCATTCATTCACGGCGAAGGAGGACATCCCGTGAGCGCCATCATTTTTCATTCGCAGCCGCGAAGCGTTTATCTCTGGACCGCGAGCCTCGTCGCCGCCGAGAAGGGCGTATCCTGGTCCGTCAATGTGATCGATCCGGGAAGCGAGGCGCATAAGCGTCTTCATCCCTTTGCGAAGTCACCGGTGCTTCAGCATGGCGCGATCATGCTCTACGAGACATCGGCCATCGCGCATTACATCGACCGGACATTCAGCGGTCCGGCCCTCCAACCGGACGATGTTCTGGGTGAGGCGGACTGCATGCGCTGGGTCAGCCTCATCAACGCCTATATGTTTGCGACCATGACCAACGGGCTCGCCAAGCAGCGTTTGCTGGTGCCGATGCAAGGCGGAAAGCCGGATGAGGCGCTGATCGCCACGGCGGCGTTGCAGTTCGCGGATCAGCTTGCGCTCATCTCGAAGGAGTTGCGCCGTCATGATTTTCTGGCGGGCAACGAGATTTCGATTGCCGATTGCTTTCTCTTTCCGCATCTCCATCTGGCCAGTATGACGGCGGAAGGCGCGGCGAGCCTGAAGGAAGCAAAGCTTGCGGCGCAGTGGCTTGAGCGCATGCGGGCGCGACCGAGCTTCGCGGCGACCGATCAATTCGCGCGCCGCGCCGCGTGACCTAGTGAAACGGTTTGGGGAGGTCGGCTTCCGGGATCAGCAGATCGTCGGTGATCTCCATCCAGATTTCCTCGACCAGTTCCGCCTTGCCTTCGCCTTGCGGCGTCGTGTCATGCATCTCACGGGCTCGCGCCTCGAAAGCGCGGTCGCGGTCTTTTCTCGCGGGCCAGCGGGCATAGGCCACCCAGTCGCCATTTTCCGCGCGGTGCAGGCGTGAACCGCCGCCGCCATGATGCTCGAGAATGTCTTGCGTGATTTCGTGCCAGCGACGCTGGAATTCCGCTTCGTGTCTTTTTTCAACGCGCCAGCGATAGATGACGGCGACCATGTGTTCACTCCGGGTTTCTCGGCCTCGGAAACGAAACGCTCAGGTCAGGCCATCGGTTGCGCGTCGGCCTTGTCCTGCTTGAAGCGGTCGCTGGCGCGCGCCTTCACGGTCTCGCTTTTCAACTGGCCGCAGGCCGCCATGATGTCGCGGCCGCGCGGCGTGCGCACGGGGCTTGCATAGCCCGCGCGATTGACGACGTCGGCGAATTTTTCAATCGTCGCCCAGTCGGAACATTCGTAAGGCGAGCCCGGCCAAGGATTGAAAGGGATCAGATTGATCTTGGCCGGAATGCCTTTCAGCAGGCGCACCAGTTCCTTCGCGTCCGCCAGGCTGTCATTGACGCCTTTCAGCATCACATACTCGAAGGTGATGCGGCGCGCGTTCGAGACGCCGGGATAGTTGCGGCAAGCTTCCAGCAATTCGGCAATCGGATATTTCTTGTTGAGCGGCACCAGCTTGTCGCGCACCTCGTCGGTGACGCCGTGCAGCGAGATCGCCAGCATCGAGCCGATTTCATTGCCCGCTTTCTCGATCATCGGCACGACGCCGCTCGTCGAAAGCGTAATGCGGCGCTTCGACAGCGAGAGGCCTTCGCCGTCCGAAACGATGTCGAGCGCGTCGCGCACATTGTCGAAATTATAAAGCGGCTCGCCCATGCCCATCATCACGATATTGGTGACGAGGCGGTCGTCGGCATTGCGGCCTGAATTCGGCCACTCGCCGAGCGCGTCGCGGGCGACGAGAAGCTGGCCGACGATTTCGCCCGCCGTCAGGTTGCGCACCAGTTTTTGCGTGCCGGTGTGGCAGAAGGTGCAGGTGAGCGTGCAGCCGACCTGTGACGAGATGCAGAGCGTGCCGCGGCCTTCTTCGGGAATGTAGACGGCCTCGACTTCCGGTCCCGGAACGCCGGGCTTGTCGGAGGCGAGACGCAACAGCCATTTGCGCGTGCCGTCGACCGATTTCTGTTCGGTGACGATTTCGGGCCGGGCGACGGTGAAGGCCGCGCCCAGTTTCGCGCGCAGCTCTTTCGACAGCGTCGTCATTTCGGCAAAGTCGGTTTGGCCGCGTGTGTAGAAGGCGTTCCAGAGTTGGCCGACCCTCATCTTGATTTCGCGCGGCGGCAGGCCGAAGGCGCCGAGCGTCTGCGCCAGTTCCTCGCGCGACAGGCCGAGCAGGTTCGCGCGGCCCGGAGGGGCGGCTGAGATCTGCTTATGCGCGATGTCGAGGCTTGTCGGCATGGTCGCCATGTTCGGGTGTCTAAGGGTCTGGAAGGCCGCGCTTGCAGGTCGCGCTCCTCGATCGCGGCTCTCATAGCATAAAACCGCCGGGCCTCGCCAATCGAGGGCGAATGCTCCGATGGAACGGTCGATACGGATCATAAATAAGCCATTTAATGATAAACGGACTATTTATGAACCATATTTTTATATTTTAGTTGACGTGATCGTATGCGGCTCATAAATAGATCATGCTTCTCGATATGGATCATTAGTGAGCCAATGACATGGCAAAGCCCGAAACCCGCAGCTATTCCCAATACAGTCTCACGGCGCTGGGGCTTTTCGGCCAGATGATCCGCCGGGGCCGCATTGAGAACAATCTGACGGCGGAAAATCTGTCCGAACGGGCCGGCATTTCGCGCTCGTTGCTGCGCAGGATCGAAAAAGGCGACCCGGGTTGCGCCATCGGCGTTGTCTTCGAGGTGGCGGCCATTGTTGGCGTGCCGCTCTTTGAATCCGACATGGCCGGGCTTGCGGGCCAATTCAGGCATAGCAGCGAGATGCTGGCGCTGCTGCGCAAGTCGGTTCATGCGCCCCGGAAGGACGTGAATGATGACTTCTGAAATTTATGAAGAAGCCTTCGTCTGGGTCTGGTTGCCGGGACAGGTCGCGCCCGTGGTGGCCGGCCGCCTGGCGCGAGAGGGGCAGCATCTGGCTTTCAATTATGGCCGCAGCTATTTGCAGCGCCAGGAAGCGATCCCGATTTATCTGCCCGAACTTCCGCTGAAGGCGGGCGTTCTCGATCTGCTGCCGGGCCTTTCCATGCCGGGCTGCATCCGCGACGCCTCGCCCGACGCATGGGGACGCCGCGTTCTGATCAATCGCAAGCTCGGCCTGAAAGGCGATGTGGTGCAGGACGTGGAACTGGATGAATTGAGCTATCTGCTTGAATCGGGCTCGGATCGCGTCGGCGCTCTCGATTTTCAGACTTCCCCAACCGACTATGTGCCGCGCCATAGCGGCAACGCGCCGCTGATCGAGCTGCTGCAATCGGCCGAGATGGTCGAGCGCGGCGTGCCGTTGACGCCAGAGCTCAATATGGCCCTGCATCATGGAACGTCGCTTGGTGGCGCGCGCCCCAAAGCGCTGCTCGAAGGCGGCGAGAAAAAATACGTCGCCAAATTTTCAAGCTCCACCGATGTCTACAATGTCGTGAAGACCGAATTCATCGCGATGCGTCTTGCCGCCGAAGTCGGATTGAATGCGGCGCCCGTCAGCCTGACCAAGGCGATGGGCAAGGACGTGTTGCTGATCGAACGTTTCGATCGCATACCGTCGGTGAAAGGCTGGCATCGCCGGTCGATGGTGTCGGCGCTGACCATGTTCGAACTCGATGAAATGATGGCGCCCTATGCGAGTTATGAAACGCTCGCCGAAATCATCCGCCACCGGTTCACCGCGCCAAAGGCGACGCTCAGGGAATTGTTCGGCCGCATGGTCTTCAACATTCTCTGCGGCAATACCGACGATCACGCCCGCAATCACGCGGCTTTCTGGGACGGGGCGATGCTTGAGCTGACGCCTGCCTATGACATCTGTCCGCAAAGCCGCACCGGCAATATCGCTTCGCAGGCGATGCTGATTATCGGCAACGACCGCTCGTCGAAACTCGCCACCTGTCTTCAGGCCGCGCCGAAATTCCTGTTGAAGCAGGATGAGGCCGAGGGATTAATCCGTACCCAGATTGGCTCGATCCGGGCCAAGTGGGATGCCGTATGCGACGAAGCGGGCATGACGGAGATTGAGCGCCTGCAGGCCTGGGGCCGTCAGTTCCTCAATCCTTTCGTCTTTGAAGACGCGCCGCCGACGCTGGCGATATGAGATTTGCGAAGAAGGCCTATTTGCAGGCGGCGTCGATCTTCGACAAGGCGCTGCCCGAGCCCTTCAGCGAATAGGTATCGGTCGTCAGCGTCTTTTTCGACGAGGTGCCCTTCACGACCATGGTCGATCCGGCGCGGATGGCTTTGACCATCTTGCCCTCGTCCTTGGTGCTGTCGAGCCAGGCCCAATACTGATGCTCGCCGCCTTCGGAGACGCCGGAGAACATCTGGTAGCGGTCCTTGCCGATCATGGCGAATGGCTTCGAGGTGGCGCTGAAGGCGTAGCCCGCGCGCATGCTGATCTCGTTGCGGATGTTGCGGCCGGGGCGGTGCGTCACCATGAAATAGACGTCGCCGCGCTTGGCGCCCTTGGGCTCCTGCGTCTTGGGTTCCGCCAGCACATAGCAGATGCGGTCGGTGCCGCTGCCAAAACTATAGGCCGCCCAGTCGTCGAATTTGCCGAGAAGCTTCGGGGCATCCGCCGCGCCGGCGGCGCCGGTCGACAAGGCGATGAAGCCCGCGACCGCGAGGACCATGACCGCCAAAGGGGCCGCGAATGAGCGGGTGCGTCTCAGCATTGGGGGGGAACTCGTTTGTTTGCTCTGGGGACCCAGACCATACCGGGCCTGCCGGGCAATTTCCAGCCGGGTCTTGGGAAAATGCCGGAATTCCGCCCCGTTGGTTCCTCAAATCGCAAGCGCGGCAAATCTGGCGGGGTTCCCGTCGCCTGTGCTAGATCAGAGGCAGCGATATTCACAGAAAAGCAGGGAACGCTCATGAAAGCCGTGTTGTGCAAGGAATATGGTCCGCCCTCCAGCCTCGTCATCGAGGAGGTCCCGACGCCGGAGCCTAAAAAGGGCCAGGTATTGCTCGAAGTGCATTCCGCCGCGATCAACTTCCCCGACGTTCTGATCATCGAGAACAAATACCAGTTCAAGCCGCCGCTGCCCTTCTCACCGGGCGGAGAGGTCGCGGGCATTGTCAAAAAACTCGGCGAAGGTGTGACTAAGGTCAAAGTCGGCGACCGTGTCATCGGCTCTTGCGGTTGGGGCGGCTTTGCCGAAGAGATCGCCATCGACGAAGCGCGCGTGACGCCCATTCCCGACGAAATGGATTTCGTCACGGCGTCGGCTTTCCTCATGACCTATGGCACCTCGCATCACGCGCTGAAAGACCGTGCGCGGATCAAACCGGGCGAGAGCCTGCTGGTGCTCGGCGCGGCGGGCGGCGTCGGCCTTGCCGCCGTCGAACTCGGCAAGGCGATGGGCGCGCGCGTCATCGCGGCGGCGTCTTCGGAAGAGAAGCTTCAGGTCTGCCGCGATCATGGCGCGGACGAGACGATCCTTTATCCGACAGGTGCGCTCGACAAGGATCAGCAGCGCGCCTTCACCGACAAGATCAAGGAACTGACGGGCGGCAACGGCGCCGACGTCGTTTACGATCCGGTCGGCGGCGATTATTCCGAGCCCGCTCTGCGCGCGACGAATTGGGAAGGCCGCTTTCTCGTCGTCGGCTTTGCCGCCGGTCCGATCCCGAAGGTGCCGCTCAATCTCGCGCTGCTCAAGGGCTGTCAGATCGTCGGCGTCTTCTGGGGCGCCTTCACGGGCCGCGAGCCCGCGCGTCATCAGGAAAATCTCAAGGAGCTCGTCGCCTGGTTCAAGGCCGGCAAGCTCAAGCCCTATGTGTCGCGTCAGTACAAGTTCGCCGAAGTCGCACAGGCGCTCGACGACATGGCGGCGCGCAAGGTGAAGGGCAAGATCGTTCTGGTGCCTTCGCGCTGAACGGCACGCATCGAATACGAGGGGGCGGGGGCCGATGAGGCGCACATACTGGATGATCGGCGGGGCGGTCGGCCTCGCCGCTCTCGCCCTCTTCGGTTTTCTTCTCTACGTCCTCCTCGCTTCGGGCGATCCGACTTACTGGTCGGGCGAAATCGCGGCCTTCGAGCGGCGCGACGTTTCGAACCCGCCGCCGCGCGATGCGGTGCTCTTCGTCGGCGACGACGATGTCAGGCTCTGGGACACGCTTGCCTATGACATGGCGCCGATCACCACCATCGCGCGCGGTTTCGGCGGCGCGCAGATCGCTCACGTCACTTATTATATTCCGCGTATCGTCGCGCCCTATCATCCGCGCGCCATCGTGCTGATGGCGGGCGAAGCCGATATGTCGGATGTGCGCGGACGGCGGCCGGAAGATGTTCTCGATGATTTCAAGACCTTTGTCGGCGCCTTGCGCAAGAACGGCGTCGCCGCACCGGTCTATTTCGTTTCGATCCATCCGCAACCCATGCGCCGCTCGCGCTGGTTCGGTTCCAAGCGCGCCAATGCGTTGATCGCCGACTACATCAAGACCGCGCCCGGCCTTCACTTCATCGACGTGGCGACGGGGTTCATCGACATCAACGGCGATACGAAGCGCGAGGTGTTTCGCTGGGATGGGCTCTCGCTCAACGCGGCAGGTCATGCTTTGCTGACCGAGCGCATCAAGCCGGTGCTGATGCAGGCGGGATTAGGCGAGAGACGAGCGCCATAAGCTCGCTCGCCATACGATAATGAAAACATAAACAGGGACGGAAACATCATGGCGCAGGAAAACGTGTCGCGCGAGACCAGGGCCGGAAAAATCGAAGGTCAGTACGATCCGAAATTCAAAGGCGTCTATGAAGCCTTCATCGAGAATTTCGAAACGCGCGACGAGGTCGGCGCCAATGTCGCGATCACGCTCGACGGCGAGACGGTCGTCGATCTCTGGGGCGGCCGGAAAGAGCGCGACGGCGAGGCCTGGACGCGCGACACTGTGTCGATCGTCTTTTCCTGCACCAAGGGTGCGACAGCCCTTTGCGCGCATCTGCTCGCCGATCGCGGTCAGCTCGACCTCGATGCACCGGTCGCCGATTACTGGCCGGAGTTCGCGCAGAACGGCAAGGAAGAGGCCATCGTCTCGATGATGCTCGACCACTCCGTCGGCCTGCCGCATCTGCGCACGAAGCTCAAAGATGGCGCGTTCTACGATTACGACTACATGGTAGACATGCTGGCGAAGGAAGCGCCCTTCTGGCGCCCCGGCACTCGCAACGGCTATCACGGCGTCACGCTCGCCTGGACGGTTGGCGAGATCGTGCATCGCGCGGCGAAGAAACGTCTCGGGCTTTTCTTCCGCGACGAAGTGGCAAAGCCGCTCGGCCTCGATTTCTGGATCGGTCTGCCGGAAGAGATCGAGCCGCGCGTCGCGCCGATGATCTATGCCGAGCCCGATGCCGCGACACTTCAGTCGAAGTTCACCAAGGCGGTGATGACCGATCCCACTTCGCCCGCGCATCTTTTCCTGATGAATGGCGGCGGCGTCAATTTCAATTCGCGCGAGGCGCATGCCGCCGAAATCGGTTCCGGCAACGGCATCTCGAACGGCCGCGGCCTTGCGGGCATGTATGCGCCGCTCGCCAACGGCAAGCTGGTTTCCAAGGACACGCTCGCCCGCATGAGCCGCGTCTCCATGGCGACGCATGAAGATGCGACGTTGCTGATCCCGACGCGCTTCGCGCTTGGCTTCATGAAGTCGATGGACAATCGCAAGGTGCCGAACACTCACAACATGAGTTGCATCATGTCGGACGCGGCCTTCGGCCATGTCGGCATGGGCGGTTCCCTCGGCTTTGCTGATCCTGAAGCGCATATGAGTTTTGGCTACAACATGAACCGCATGGGCAACGGCATCCTCGTCAATGAGCGTTGCCAGTCGCTGATGGACGAGACCTACAAGGCGCTCGGCTATCGCTCCAACGCGTCGGGCGTCTGGGCTTCGTAAGCCGCGAGACGAGCGTGGATCAATATCTGCGCTCGTCTTCCCGGATCGCAATATCGTTGATGCTGGCGTCGCGGCGCGCCATCAGGCCCTCGGCGTCGAACTCCCATTGTTCGTTGCCATGCGAGCGGAACCATTGGCCGCTTGCATCGTGCCACTCATATTCGAAACGCACCGAAATCCGGTTGCCGTCAAAGGCCCATAATTCCTTCATCAGTTTGTAGTCGAGTTCCTTCGCCCATTTGCGGCGCAGGAAGGCTTTGATCTCTTCGCGGCCTTTGACGAATTCGCTACGGTTGCGCCATTGCGAGTCCGGCGTATAGGCGAGCGCGATGCGATCGGGGTCGCGCGAGTTCCAGGCGTCCTCCGCCGCTTTCACTTTCGCCGCCGCGCTCTCTCTGGTGAAAGGCGGCTTGATGGGGGCGGGTGCCGTCATGCTGTCTCCTTGTCGGCTTTCAGGCTCGCGATTTCGGCTTCGAGTTCGGCGACGCGCGCTTTCAGATGTTCAAAGGCGCCCGCCACCTCGGCGACGTCGAGCTTCATCGGAATATGCTGCGAGCAATTCGTGTCGAGCGCGGCGACGTTGAAAATAATCGCCTGTTGCGGTCGGGCGCGGTAACCCTCGGGCATCAGCTCCGCGAGAGTCGCCTTGTCGTCGGTGACATGGGCGCGGCCCCAGAGCTTCACGCGCGAGCGCGTCTCGTAATCCATCAGGAAGATATAGGCCTGATCGTTCTCGGCCAGATTGCCGGTCGTTATATATTGCTTGTTGCCGACGTAATCGGCGAAGGCCAGCGTCTTGTCGTCGATGACGCGCAGGAAGCCTTTCGGTCCGCCGCGATGCTGGATATAGGGCTGGCCCGCCGCGCTGGCCGTGGCGAAATAGAAGGAATCGCGACCGGCGATGAACTCGGCGATGTCCGGCGTAACGCGGTCGCGCCAGTCATGGGCTTCATAGAAGTCGCGGCTGCCCCGCACCGTCTGCTGCGCCTTGACGGCGGAAGTGAAGGCGATGTCGCTCACGCGAGCCGCGTGCGTCTGGGGTTTCATGCTCTGTCTCCCTTCGGTTTCCACGCTTAATATGGGTGATTTCCATATACGGCATAATCTGCCAAAGTCGGCATATTCTGTTTCAATAAATGGAACAATGAATGGACCGGCTCGATACCGTCGCGATTTTCGTCGAGGTCGCGGAGCAGGGCAGCTTCGTCAAGGCCGCGCAGCGTCTTGGCCGGTCGACCGCCGCCGTCTCGCGCGCCGTCGCCGCGCTTGAAGCCCGTCTCGATACGCGGCTTCTGCTGCGCACGACGCGAGCCGTGTCGCTGACTGACGCAGGCGCGCGCTATCTCGACCGGTGCCGCAGCCTGCTTGCAGGGTTCGACGAGCTGGAAGCGGCGGCGGCCAGCGAGAGGGCCGAGCCGAGCGGCCTCGTCTCGCTCACCGTGCCGGTCATATTCGGACGGCTGCACGTGCTACCCGTCGTCGCCGATTTTCTGAAAGATCATCCGCATGTGCGCATGCGCATCCTGCTGCTCGATCGCAATGTCTCGCTGGTCGATGAAGGGATCGATGTCGGTGTGCGTCTCGGCCCGCTTCAGGATTCGTCGCTGAAGGCGGCGAAGGTCGGGCATGTGACGCGCGGCATTTATGCCAGCCCCGCCTATCTTGCGCGGGCAGGCACGCCCAAAGTCCCCGAAGATCTGCAGCATCACGATTGCATCGCCGTCAGCGGCGCGGCCGCCGACAGCGAACGTTGGATTTTCGGCGCACGCGGAAAGGCGCGCAAGACGGTTACAGTAACGCCCTTGCTGACCCTCACGACGATTGATGCCAGCGTCGATGCCGCCGTGATGGGGCTTGGCCTTGCGCGGCTTCTCTCTTATCAGACAGATGCGCTGGTGGCCGAAGGGAAGCTCAAGCGCGTGCTTGCCACCCATGAACCCGAAGACGTGCCGATCCATGTCATCCAGCCGGCCTCCGCGCATGTGCCCGTGAAGGTGCGCGCCTTCATCGACAGGCTGACGCCCGCGCTCCGTGCGAAATTCGGCTAGGGTTTTGGTTCGTCCGCAGGCGGAAGACCGAGAGACTCGCGGGCGGCGGCGCGGTGGCCGGGCGTGAGGTGGCTCGAGACAAGGCCGATGGCGGCCATCAGCACCGTCGCATCGTCGGTGAAGCCGAAGCCGGCGATGAAGTCCGGCACGACATCGGTCGGCAGCACGAAATAGGCGAGTGCCGCCAGCAGCGTCGCCTTGACGCGTAGCGGCGTCTTCGGGTCGCGGGCGCAGAACCAGGCCGCCGCCGCATCTTCCGCGAAAGGAATTTTGCCCGCGACGCGCGCCATCTTCCGCCAGAAGCCCTCGCGCACGGTCTTGTCGTTGCGCGCGATGGTGGCGGGCAGGCTGATTTTCGGACTTTCGAGCTCAGCTTCGAGGTTCGGGTTCGACATTGGCTGCTGTCTGGGCTCCATTCAGGCGAAACTCGGTGAAAGATGGGACCGAAAGCCGCGCCCTGCAAGACGAGGCTGACGCTGCGTCAAAGCGCATCCCGTCAGAATCCCTTTATTTTCCGCATTTTTGTCTCGCGCGGGAGGCTCCGAATTTGTTAAATCGCGGCCAATACCGGGGCGGCAGACGCTCACACGGGAGAAACGCGCAGGCTTTCAGGCCTCCAGCGGGACAAAAGGAATAGACCAATGAAACTCGACTCCAAGATTTCCGCCATCATCACCGGCGGCGCCTCGGGCCTCGGTGCGGCGACCGCTCGCCTTCTCGCCTCGCAGGGCGTCAAGATCGGCATTTTCGATCTGCAGGAAGACAAGGGCGAAGCGCTGGCCAAGGAACTCGGCGGCACGTTCGCCAAAGTGAACGTCACCGATGAAGCCAGTGTCGATGCAGGCTTTGCGAAGCTTCGCGCCGCCAATGGCCAGGAACGCATCCTCGTCAGCTGCGCCGGCACCGGCAACGCGATCAAGACCGCGTCGAAGAACAAGGAGACGGGCGCGCCTGAGCATTTCCCGCTCGACAAGTTCAACCTCATCATCCAGATCAACCTCGTCGGCACCTTCCGCTGCATCGCAAAGTCGGCGGCGGGCATGCTGACGCTTGAGCCGCTCGAAGGTGGCGAGCGCGGCGCGATGGTGAATACGGGTTCGGTCGCGGCGCAGGACGGCCAGGTCGGTCAGGCCGCTTACTCCGCCTCGAAGGCCGGCGTCGTCGGCATGACGCTCCCCATCGCGCGCGATCTCGCCCGCGACGGCATCCGCATCAACACGATCCTTCCGGGCATCTTCGACACGCCGCTTCTCGCCGGCGCGCCGGAAAAGGTTCGTCAGGCTCTCGGCGCGCAGGTTCCGTTCCCGGCCCGTCTCGGCAACCCCGACGAATATGCCTCGCTCGCGGTGCAGATGATCACCAACGGCTACTTCAACGGTGAAACGGTCCGCCTCGACGGCGCGATCCGCATGGCCCCGCGCTAAGCCCATTGCTCGTCATTGCGAGCGAAGCGAAGCAATCCAGACGATAGAGAGACTGGATTGCCACGCCGCTTTCAGCGGCTCGCAATGACGGTAAAAGAGAATGCAAAAGCTCCGGTGGAAACACCGGGGCTTTTCTTTCACGGCAAGCTCGTCGATCCTGTAATCAGCCGCACGCCCTGGCGGAAGGTCACGTAAGCCCAGAGCCAGTGCAGCATCACCATCAGGCGATTGCGGAAGCCGATCAGGAAGTAGATATGCGCCGCGCCCCAGAGCAGCCAGGCAATGAAGCCCCTGACCTCGATGCGGCCGAAGTCGATCACCGCGCTCTTGCGCCCGATGGTGGCGAGATTGCCTTGATGGCGATAGCGAAACGGCACCGGCGATCCACCGATGACAAGGAGGCGAATGGCGCGCGCCGCATAAGCGCCCATCTGTTTGGCGGCAGGCGCGATGCCGGGCACCAGCATGCCGTCTTTCCATTTCACCGCCGCCGTGTCGCCAATGATGAAGATACGCTCGTCGCTCATTAGATTGAGGGTCTCGTTGACCGGTACGCGGCCCGCGCGGTCGCCTTCGACGCCGAGCCATTTCGCGGCGGGCGAGGCTTCAACACCCGCCGCCCAGATGATCGTGCGCGCCGGCGTCCATGTGCCCCCATGCTCGACGCCGTCGCGCATGCAGGATGTTGCCGCTTTGCCGAGCAGGACCTCGACGCCCATCTTCTCCAGCGATTTTTGCGCGAAGGTGGAGAGCGTCTGGGGAAAGGCGGGCAGGATGCGCGGCCCTGCTTCGATCAGCACGACGCGGGCAGACGCCGGGTCGATATGCCGGAAATCCTGCAACAACGCCTTCTTCGCCAGTTCGATGATCGCGCCGGCCATTTCAACGCCGGTCGGGCCGCCGCCGACAATGACGAAGGTCAGCAACGCGCGGCGCTTTGCCTCGTCGTCTTCCGTCTCGGCCTTTTCGAAGGCGAGCAGAATACGGCGGCGGATCTCGGTCGCGTCGTCGATCTTCTTCAGGCCCGGCGCAACCGGCTCCCAATCGTCGTGGCCGAAATAAGCGTGGCGCGCGCCTGTTGCGACGACCAGATAGTCGTAAGGCACCTCGCGTCCGTCATGGAGCTTCACATGGCGCTTGTCTCGGTCGATGCCCGTCACGTCGCCAAGCAGCACGTCGGTATTGGCCTGATCGCGCAAGGTCGAGCGGATCGGCGTCGCGATGTCGGCTGGCGAAAGCGTCGCGGTCGCCACCTGATAAAGCAGCGGCTGGAAGAGGTGATAATTCATCCGATCGATCATCGTCACGCGCACCGGCGCGGACGCCAATGATTTCGCCGCCGTGAGCCCGCCGAACCCCGCACCCAGAATGACGACGCGCGGCGCCTCGCTCTGATCTTCTGTCGTCAATCCCGCCTCCCCCCGAAGTTCGCGATTACTTTCCGGCCTTGCCCCCCCATTTGTCCATGAGCTTTGCGAGCTTCACATCGCGCTCGGACAAGCCATCGACCTCATGCGTCGTCAGCAGCACCTTCACCGTCTTGTAGACATTGAACCATTCGGGATGGTGGTCGGCCTTTTCGGCGGCAAGCGCCACGCGCGTCATCCAGCCGAAGGCTTCATTGAAATTCTTGAAGGTGAAGGTCTTTTCGATGGCGTCGCGGCCGCGCGTTTTCGTCCAGCCTTTCAGCTCCGCCAGCGCCTTTGTCCGCGCCGCGCCTGCAAGTTTCTCGACCATGCCCGTCTCCCTCATCGATAGCTCAATTGCGGGCAGAGCCTCGCCTGCCTAAGGTCTCGATGCAAGGAGGAGATGCATGAACTGGAAAGAAACCAAGGCGCCGTCGCTTGCCGATTTCGAGCGCCTCGCCGACGAGGCTTTCGCCCGGCTGCCGGCGCATTTCCGCGAGCGCGCGCAAGGCGTGATCCTGCGCGTCGAAGATTTCCCGGACGAGGAAGTGATGGCCGAGATGGGCCTTGAAAGCCCTTTCGACATTCTCGGTCTCTATCAGGGCGTGGGCCAGCCTTTCGAGCAAACAGGTTCGGTCGCGCATCTCCCCGACATGGTGTTTCTCTATCGCCGTCCGATGCTCGATTATTGGGCGGAGTTCGACGAGACGCTCGGCCATCTCATCACGCATGTGCTGGTGCATGAGATTGGCCATCACTTCGGACTTTCCGACGCCGACATGCATGGTATCGAGGATGCGGCGGGCGTCTAGTCTTCCGACAAATCATCCGGGTAGAAGCGCTCGGCCACATAAGGCCCGCCGCCGGTGCTTGCCCGCGCCGAAAACAGGGCCGCGCGCGTCACCTCGAATTTCGGCGTGGCAAAGAGGTTGTTTGCCGCAATGAAGCGATAGACCTCCGGCGTCTCGATGGCGCGGAGGCGGGCCAATGTCACATGCGGCATATACTTGCGCGTCTCCGGCGCGAGGCCGACGCGGCGCATGGCGCTTTCGTGGCGGGCCTGTAGCCGCTTCAGCGGTTCGGTGGGTTTGACGCCTGCCCAGATTGCATGCGGCTTTGCGCCACCGAATTCGCCGATGCCTTCAAGTTCCAGCTCGAAAGGTTCGAAGGGAATATCCGCCAACGCCTCATCGACATAGGCGGCGACGTCTTCGGCAATGTCCCCGATGAAGCGCAAGGTGATGTGGAAATTCTCGCGCTCGATCCAGCGCGCATGTTCGATGCCGCTCTGCAAGGCTTCGAGGCGGCGGGCGATGTCGTCTGGAATTTCAAGCGCGGTGAAGAGACGGATCATGATTTCTTTTCCGATCCTTCGAGACGCGGCTACGCCGCTCCTCGAGATGAGGTCGCCATTATTTGACCCTCACCCTGAGGAGCGCAAGCGCGAGCTTGCGCTCCTCGAAGGGCGGCAATCACGGGCAGGGGTTCGGCTGTTTTGCATGAACCGCGTTGACCTCTTTTTCCAGCTCCTCGGTCCATTTGACGTGGCGCGAGGTGACGGCGAGTTTCAACTGGTCCATCGTCGTCGCGCCGATGATGTTCGAGGTCACGAAAGAGCGCGTGGTCACGAACTGGTTGGCCATCTGCGAGGCGTCGAGGCCATGCTTTTTGGCGATCGCCAGATAGTCGTCGATGGCCGCATTGCCTTGCGGGCTTTCATAGCGCTGCAAGCGGTTGAACAATTGCTTGCGCGATCCCTGCGGCAACGCGCCGTTCTGGTATTTGCCTGTGAGATAGCCCTGCGCCAGCGGCGAATAGGCGAGCAGGCCCACCTGCTCCTGATGCGCGACTTCCGCGCCGCCGAGTTCAAACACCCGGTTAATGAGGTTGTAGGCGTTCTGGATCGACTGTACGCGCGGCAGGCCCTTTGCTTCCGAATGTTGCACGAATTTCATCGTGCCCCAGGGCGTCTCGTTCGACAGCGCGACGTGGCGCACCTTGCCGGACTTCACGATTTCGGCGAGCGTTTCGAGGATTTCGTCGATCGGATGCGTTTCCGCTTCCACATGCTTGTAGGTGAGGCCGTGGCCGCCGAAGAGCGAGACCGGGCGGTCCGGCCAATGCAACTGATAGAGATCGATATAATCCGTCTGAAGACGTTTCAGGCTTTTATCGACCGCCTCGAAAATCTGCGCCCGGCTCTGCTCGGTGCCGGACTTGTCGTCGCGCAGCCAGTTCATCGGCGAGCGGCCCGCGACCTTCGTCGCCAGGATCACCTTGTCGCGGTTTTTGTGCGCCTTGAACCATGTGCCGATGATCTTTTCGGTCGCGCCCTGCGTGCCGGGCTTGGGCGGCACGGCGTACATTTCCGATGTGTCGAAAAAATTGACGCCTTCGGAGATGGCATAGTCCATCTGCGCGTGGCCGTCGGCCTCGGTGTTCTGCTCGCCCCAGGTCATGGTGCCGAGACAGATTTCGCTGACCTTGAGATCCGTGCGGCCAAGTTTGCGGTAATTCATGCGATGCCCCCCAGAGGCGTTCTGTTGTTTGGATATGGCTGGATGTGGAGAAAGGACTGTCAGTTGCCGGTGGGCGCGCCGCCTGCTTTTGCGATCAGCGCCTCAACCTTGGGCAGGATGCGCTTCACCATGATGGCGACGCCTTGCGGGTTCGGGTGCATGCCGTCTTCCAGCGTCAGCTTGTCATTGGCGGCCACCCCGTCGAGAAAGAAGGGATAGAACACGAGGCCGTATTTTTCGGCAAGCTCGGGATAGATCGCGTCGAAATTCTTGCCGTAGTCCGCGCCCATATTGGGAGGCGCGAGCATTCCGGCGAGCAGCACTGGAATTTTACGTTTCTGAAGCCGGGTGATGATTTCCTCCAGATTGGCCCGCGTCAACTTCGGATCGACGCCGCGTAGAGCATCATTGGCGCCCAGCTCCAGAATGACGGCCCTCGTGTCCGGCCCGACGCCCCAGTCGAGCCGTCCGAGCCCGCCGGTGCTTGTATCGCCCGAAACACCCGCATCGGAAATCACGACATTGTTATAGCCCTTGTCGCGCAGCGCCTTCTGAAGCTGCGGCACGAAGCCATCGCCCGGCCCGAGCAGATAGCCCGCCGTCAGGCTGTCTCCCAATGCCACGATGGTAAAGGGCTTGTCGGCGGCGAGAGCGGGCGCGCTCAGCAGCGCAAGGGCGAGCATTGCCGCTGTCGTTTGCTTGTAAAACAAGGCAAACATGCCATATGCCCCAGTGAGCGATACCGGGGGCAGGCGGTTAAAGAGCGGGAAGCGTTTGAGCGACATCATCATCGAACTTCAAGGGTTGAAGCTCAGCCTGCCCAGCGCGGCCGGTCTGGTCAACATATTGCGCGGCATCGATTTGCAGGTGGCGCGCGGCGCGACGGCGGGTCTCGTCGGGCCTTCGGGGTCTGGCAAATCGACGCTCCTTATGGTGCTGGCCGGACTTGAGCGCCCGAGCGAAGGCCGTGTCAAGGTCGCGGGCGAGGATCTGACGCGGCTTGGCGAGGACGGTCTCGCGCGCTACCGCCGCCAGCATATAGGCATCGTCTTCCAGTCTTTCCATCTCGTGCCGACCATGACGGCGCTTGAAAACGTCGCCATCCCGCTTGAATTCGCCGGACGAAAGGACGCCTTCGCCCGCGCCGAGGAGGAATTGAAACTTGTCGGCCTCGGCCATCGGCTGACGCATTATCCGGGGCAGTTGTCGGGCGGCGAGCAGCAGCGCGTGGCGCTTGCCCGCGCGGTCGTCGGCGATCCGGCGATCCTTCTCGCCGACGAACCGACCGGTAATCTCGACCAGAAGACGGGCGCCGAAATCATCGAGCTGATGTTCGATCTCCATGCGCGCAAAGGCACGACGCTGGTGCTTATCACCCATGACGAGCATCTCGCGGCGCGCTGCGAGCAGGTGGTGCGTCTGCGCGACGGGCTTGTCGAGAGCATCGATGCGGGCGCGAGCGTCAACGCATGAGCGATGCGCCTCTCGGTCTTGCGGTGCGTCTGGCGCGGCGCGAATTGCGTGGCGGGCTTGCAGGCTTTCGCATTTTCATCGCCTGCCTTGCGCTCGGCGTCGCGGCGATTGCCGGTGTCGGCTCTGTTTCCACCGCATTGACGCGCGGCCTTGCCGAACGCGGCCAGGAAATCCTCGGCGGTGATGTCGATGTGCGGCTGCTGCATCGTGAAGCCAATGCCGCCGAACTCGCAGCGATCTCCAACGGCAATGTGCTGTCGCGCTCGGTCGAAATGCGGGCGATGGCGCGTACTTCGGACAAGCAAAGTCTTGTCGAGCTGAAGGCCGTGGATGGCCTCTATCCGCTTTACGGCGCGATGGAATTGAAGCCCGCCATGCCGCTTGCCGACGCACTCGCCTTGCGCAACGGCCGTTATGGCGCGGTGGCCGAACCCAATCTCATTTCCCGGCTCAACGCGAAAATCGGCGACGAGATCAAGGTCGGTTCCGCGACGTTCGAGTTGCGCGGCCAGATCCTGCGTGAGCCCGACCGCGTCGGCGACGGTTTCGCGCTCGGGCCCCGCGTGATGATCGGCAGCGATGCGCTCGCCTCCACCGCGCTCGTGCAGCCGGGCAGTCTCGTCTCCTATCATTACCGTCTGCGCCTGCCGGACGCCTTGCGCGCCACGCCTTCGATCAAGGCATTCGTCGCGGCGCTTCAGAAAAAATTTCCCGATGCGGGCTGGCGTATACAAGACCGCACCGACAGCGCGCCCAGCGTCCGGCGTTTCGTCAATCGCGTTGCGCTGTTTCTCGGCTTCGTCGGCCTTACCGCGCTGGTCGTCGGCGGCGTCGGCGTCGCCAATGCGGTGAAGTCCTATCTCGACGGAAAGCGCGAAGTCATCGCCACGTTCAAATCGCTCGGCGCATCCGGCGCGCTGATCTTCCGTCTCTATCTCATGCAGGTAATGGCGCTGGCCTTGTGCGGCATCGTCATCGGCCTCGCCATCGGCGCGGCGATCCCTTTCGTGCTGCAAGCGGTGGCGGGCGATCTCATTCCGGTGCCCGCCGCGCTGGGGCTTTATTGGGGACCGCTCATTCTTGCCGCCGCTTACGGCGCGCTGACCGCGCTCGCTTTCGCCATCTGGCCGCTGGCGCGGGCGCGCGAAGTCCCGCCGACTGGCCTCTTCCGCGATCTCGTCGCGCCGGAACGGCGCTTTCCCAAACCCGTCTATATCGCCGCCACCGTCGCATCGTTGCTCGCGCTTTGCGGGCTCGCCATCGCAACGGCGGAACAGCCTTTTTTCGCGCTCTGGTTTGTCGTCGGCTCCGCCGCCGTCTTTCTCGTCTTGCGTCTCGCAGCCAGCGGCGTCATGGCGCTGTCGGCGCGGGCGAAGGGCCGCTCGCCGGAAATGCGTCTGGCGCTCGCCAATCTTCATCGCCCCGGCGCGCCGACACCCGCCGTCATGCTGTCGCTCGGATTGGGTCTCACGCTTCTCGTTACCGTCTCGCTCATCAACGGCAATCTCACCGGCGAGATCGCGCATGATCTGCCGGGCCGCGCGCCGTCCTTCTTCTTTGTCGATATTCAATCCGATCAGTCGGCGGCGCTTGAAAAACTCGTGCGCGGCACCCCGGGCGTGACGAAGTTCGATCGCGTGCCGATGCTGCGCGGACGCATCGTCGCGGTGAAAGGTCTTGCCGCCGACAAGGTGAAGCCCGCGCCAAACGCCGCCTGGGCGCTGCAAGGCGATCGCGGCATAACTTATTCGGCGAAGATGCCGGAGAATTCGCAACTCGCCAGCGGCGCATGGTGGGCGGAGGATTACAAAGGCCCGCTGCTTGTCTCCTTCGATCACGAATTGGCGCAAGGTCTTGGCCTCAAACTCGGCGACATGCTCACCGTCAATGTGCTCGGCCGCGAGATCGAGGCGAAGCTTGCCAATACGCGGCAGGTCGATTGGCAAAGCCTCGGCATCAATTTCGTCATGGTGTTTTCACCGGGCATTCTCGACGCCGCGCCGCATACCGAACTCGCAACGGTGACGATGGCGGCGGAGGGCGAGGAGGCATTGGAACGCGATGTCACCACGCAATTTCCGAATGTGACTTCGGTGCGCGTCAAGGAAGCGCTCGATGCGGTCAACAAGATGCTCGACCAGTTCTCGCTCGCCGTGCGCGCGACCGGCGGCGTCACGCTGCTTTCGGGCATTCTCGTTCTCGGCGGCGCGATGGCGGCGGGCTTCCGTGCCCGCGTCCGCGATGCGGTGATCCTGAAAGTTCTGGGTGCGAGCCGCGCCAGAATCCTCGGCATCTATGTCCGCGAATATGCGGCGCTCGGCCTTGCAACGGCGCTGATCGCGGCGCTGGCGGGCACGGCGGCGGCTTATGTCGTCGTCGCCCGCGTCATGGAATTGCCGTGGCATTTCCTGCCCGCCACGCTGCTTGTCACCATTGCCGCGGCGACGCTGGCAACCGTCGGCCTCGGCCTTGCCGGCACATGGCGCGTGCTTTCAGTACCCGCCGCGCGCAGCTTGCGGGCCGAATAGGGTTAAGCATTTGGCTTTGTTACAGTTTCGTCATCTTGGCGAAGCGACGCACCCGGCCAATTCACCTTGAAATCTCGGGATTAAGCTCCGATATTGATGCGAGGCACTATCAGGAGGGTGCGTTTCAATGGCCAATTTCGACCAGAACCGGATGCAGACAGGCGTGGGCGCGCGCGACAGCGCGATCGACCAGGGCCTGCGCAGCTATATGCTCAGCGTCTACAACTATATGGCGGGCGGTCTCGCCATCACGGGCGTTGTCGCTTACCTCGCCTTTTCGATGGCGGTCACGAACACGGGCGCCGGTCTTGAACTGACCTCCACCGGCGCGGCGCTTTATACGAGCCCGCTGAAATGGGTCGTCATGCTCGCGCCTCTCGGTCTCGTCTTCTTCCTCAGCGCGCGCATCGCCAGCATGAGCGTCTCGGCCGCCCAGATTTCCTTCTGGGTTTTCGCCGGTCTCATGGGCCTGTCGCTGTCGAGCGTCTTTCTCATCTATACGGGCAACTCGATCACGCAGACGTTCTTCGTGACCGCTGCCGCTTTCGGCGGCCTCAGCCTCTACGGCTACACGACGAAACGCGATCTCACCGCGATGGGGTCGTTCCTCATCATGGGCGTCATCGGCATCCTGATCGCGTCGGTCGTCAATATTTTCCTGGCGAGCTCGGCGCTGCAGTTTGCGGTTTCCGTGCTTGGCGTGCTGATCTTCGCGGGCCTCACCGCCTATGACACGCAGCGCATCAAGAGCATGTATTTCGAAGGCGACGCTCTCGCGACCGCCAGCAAGAAGGCGATCATGGGCGCGCTCTCGCTCTATCTCGACTTCATCAACATGTTCATGTTCCTGCTGCAGTTCCTCGGCAATCGCCGCTGATCGCGCCGCGACACTGAATAAAAAAGCCCCGGTGGAAACACCGGGGCTTTTCATTTGGAAACGGAGCGCTGCTTCAGGCATCGACAATGCGCAGCGAGCGTTTTTCAAAAACCTTCAGCACCTGCGCGAGGTCATGGCCGCGTTTCATCACCAGGCCGGTCGCGGCGATGACGCTAAAGGCGCCCTGACGGCGGGCGAGTTTCGGGCGCTTCTCGATGCGGAAAAGCGGCTGTTCGCTGGTGCGGCGATGGACGGCGAAAACCGCGACATCGCGAAAGGCCCCGATCGCATAGTCGCGCCACTCGCCTTCGACGACCTTGCGGCCATAGACCGTCAGAATGGTTTGCAGCTCGGCGCGGGTGAAGAAGATGTCGGGGTCGCGCGGTCTTTGGGTGTGGGCCGCGGTCTCGGCGGCGGATGGCGCTTTAACCAGCGTCAGGGCGGCGGGCCGGCTGCCTTCAATGCTGTCGCTCATGCGCTGAAATCCCTCCGCCGAAAGCCACCGAACCGGCCGATAGTCTCATTTTCTGCGATTTTTTGCGAATTTTCCCGGATCACAATATTGCCTTTTTTCAGCCCTTGGGAGGCCACATAGGACCGTCAGTATCTGATCGTTGCCTCACTGGCCCGGTCCTCTTCGACGTTCCGGTATCATCAGCCCCCCAGCCCCACCGGGATGGAATTTGGGGGCCGGGCCACCCCTTCCCCCCAAATTCGTGGGGCAACGCTCTCCAAAAGACTGCGATTACATCGCCGCATGGAATCCCCCCTCCATGCGGCGATTTCGTATGCCCGCGCCATCGCCGCGACTTGGGTGGCGGCTTGGCCAAGTGCCGGTAATCATGAAACATCTTTCACTTGAGGGGGGCGGGTGCTTGCCCTAAACATCGACCAAAGGTTTGGGAGGCGCGTGGTGTCGCGCGTCTTCGGGGAGAGACGTCATTACCCAGTTCCGCATGAAAACGGCGAGCGCCTCGGGTGCCGCATCGAGCGACGCCATGATCGTCATTGACGGGCTGACGAAGCGTTTCGGCCCGTTCACGGCTGTCGATCGCATCAGCTTCACGGTTGCGCGCGGCGAAGTGCTGGGGTTTCTCGGGCCCAATGGCGCGGGCAAATCGACGACGATGAAAATGGTGACGGGGTTCCTCGCGCCGAGCGAAGGCTTCGCCCGCGTCTGCGGCCATGACGTCGTTTCCGATACGCTGGCCGCGCAGCGCACCATCGGCTATCTGCCGGAAGGCGCGCCGGCTTACGGCGACATGACGCCGCGTTCTTTCCTGAAATTCATTTCGCGCATCCGCGCGCTTTCCGGCAAGGCCGCCGACGAGGCGATTGCGCGCGCCGTCGCATCGACCGAGCTTCAGGGTGTGCTCGACCAGCCCATCGATACGCTGTCCAAGGGTTTTCGCCGCCGCGTCGGGCTCGCGCAGGCGATCTTGCACAATCCGCCGGTGCTCATCATGGACGAGCCGACGGACGGTCTCGATCCCAATCAGAAGCATGAAGTGCGCAAGCTCATCCAGCGCATGTCCGCCGACAAGGCGATCATCATCTCGACGCATATTCTCGAAGAAGTCGATGCGATCTGCTCGCGCGCTCTCATCATCGATCGTGGCCGCGTCGTCGCCGACGGCACGCCGACCGAACTCATTTCGCGGTCTCGCTATCACAATGCGGTGACGCTCACCGTCGGCGGGCAGCTGACGGTCGCCGCCGCTGAAATACTCAAAGCCCTGCCGGGCGTCGCCAGCATGGAAGTCAGCCCTCGCGGCACCGAAACCGTGATGACGTTGTTCATGGCGCGCGGCACGGCCACGCAAGCGGTCGCCGCCGAAGTCGGCTTGATCGATGCTGTCGCCCGCGTGGCGCGCGAACAGAACTGGCCGGTGCGCGCGCTTTACGGCGAGCCGGGCCGCCTCGATGAAGTTTTCCGCGCCTTGACGCGCTCCGACGTTGAAGAGAGCGCCGCATGAGAGAGCTTGCCGCCGTATTCCGTCGCGAGCTTGGCGGTTATTTCGCGACGCCGCTGGCGTTTATCTTCATCGTGGTCTTTCTCTTCACGATGGGCGCCTTCACTTTCTATATGGGCGGCTATTTCGAGAGCGGCACGGCGGATTTGCAGATCTTCTTCAACTTCCATCCGTGGCTTTATCTTTTCCTGATCCCGGCGATCTCGATGCGCCTCTGGGCGGAAGAGCGCCGCACCGGCTCGATTGAATTGCTGCTGTCGCTGCCTGTGCCGCTCTGGGCGGCGGTGCTTGGCAAATTCCTCGCGGCCTGGGTTTTCTCCGGCATCGCGCTCGCGCTCACCTTTCCGATGTGGCTCACCGTCAATTATCTCGGCAACCCGGATAATGGCGTCATCCTCGCGGGCTATGTCGGCAGCTTCTTTCTCGCCGGCGGCTATCTCGCCATCGGTTCGTGCCTTTCGGCGACGACGAAAAATCAGGTCATCGCCTTCGTCGTCAGCGTCGTCGTCTGCTTCCTCTTCACGGTCTCGGGCCTGCCCCTCGTCATCGACTTCTTTTCGAGCTGGGCGCCGCAGCAGGTGCTGAACACGATTGCGTCCTTCTCCTTCCTCACGCATTTCACCGCCATCACCCAGGGCGTCATCGATCTGCGCGACATCATCTATTTCGGCTCGCTGATTTCCGTCTGGCTCATCGCCTGCGGCATCGTCGTCGATATGAAAAAGGCCGGGTGAGCGTCATGCAGCAAACGCATCTCCGCTCCGGCTACCGCATCGCCATGCTCGTGCTGCTGGCCGTGCTATTTCTGGCGGTCAATCTTTTCTCCAATGTCGCCTTTCGTTCGGCTCAGATCGATCTGACGCAGAACAAGCTCTTCACGCTGTCGCAAGGCACGGAGAATGTTTTGGCGAAGATCGATGAGCCGATCACGCTGAAATTCTTCTTCTCCGAACGTCTCGCCAACGAATATCCGCAAATCCGCACCTATGCGAACCGCGTCCGCGATATGCTGCAAGAGGTGCGCGACCGCTCGCATGGCAAGGTCATTCTCGAAGTCGTCGATCCCGAGCCTTACTCGGGCGACGAGGATCTCGCCATGTCGCTCGGCCTCAAGGGCGCGCGGACGACCGAAGGCGACATCATCTAT
>DASYEM010000097.1:0-69669 GCA_036499025.1 Parvibaculum sp.
AAAGCCGTGCCACGCCGGAACAACCGGCAGGCCGCACACTGAATTATCATCTATCTTGCAAATGCGGCACCACTATGAAATGCCACTTTAGAGACACACACCTTCGGATTTTCTCATGAAACTTGCCAATGTTTGCGTCTATTGCGGCTCCAGCAACGGAGCCGAGCCTGCCTTCGTCGATGCCGCCACGCGTCTCGGCAGCCTGCTCGCGGAAGCCGAGGTCGGGCTCGTCTATGGCGGCGCCAGCATCGGCATCATGGGCGCCGTTGCGAAATCCGTTCTGGCTGGAGGCGGCAAGGTTGTCGGCGTCATCCCCGAATTCCTCACCCGCGCCGAAGTGAAGATGACGGGGGCGACGGAGATGATCGTCACCGACAGCATGCATTCGCGCAAACAGGTGATGTTCGAGCGCTCGGATGCTTTCGTCGCCCTGCCCGGCGGCATCGGCACACTGGAAGAAGTGATCGAGATGCTGACATGGGCTCAGCTCGGCCGGCACAACCACCCGATCATCATCGCCAATCTCAACGGCTTCTGGGATCCTTTGATCGAGCTTTTGGACCACATGATCCAGCAGCAGTTCGTGAAGTCGAGCATCCATCGCTTTTACGGCGTGGTCGACAAGGTCGAGGATATTCTGCCGCGCATCGAGGCCGCGCTTTAGCCGGTCATGCGCCGCAGCTCGCGTTCGCGCCGCCATGTGTCGAAGGTAAAGATCGCTAGCCCTATCCAGATCAGGCCGAAGGTGACGAGCTGGCCGTGGCCGAGCGGCTCGCCGTAAATCCAGACGGCAATCGCGAAGGACGTCGTCGGCACGAGGTATTGCAACAGGCCGAGCGTCGTCAGGCGAATACGCTGCGCGCCATATGTGAAGAGCAGCAACGGCACCGTCGTCAAAGGGCCCGTCAACACCAGCAGAACATCCGTCAGAATGTTGTCATTGACGAAGGCGCTGCCGCCATGCGCCGAAATCCAGACAAGATAGGCGATGCCGAACGGCGCGATGACCAGCACCTCAACGAACAGGCCCTCCAGCGCCTCGACGCGGCGCAACGTCTTCTTCAGATAGCCATAAGCCGCGAAGCTGACGGCGAGGAAAAGCGAAATCCACGGCACGAAGCCGAGCGCCATCGTGAAGTAAAAGACGCCCGCGGCGGCGAGGATCATCGCAATCATTTGCGGACGCGACAGGCGCTCGCCCAACAACACGACGCCGGTGAGAACGCTCACCAACGGGTTGATAAAATAGCCGAGGCTCGTTTCGAGAATGCGGCCGGTGTTGACGGCCCAGATGAAGACCAGCCAGTTCGAGCCGATGATCGTGGCGGTGATGCAAAGCGTGATGAGGGCGTTGCGGTCGCGCAGCACGGCGAGAAGCTGCGTTTTGCGGCCGAATATCCAGACGCAGACCGCCACGAGCAATAAGCTCCAGAGCGCGCGATGCGCCAGAATCTCGAAGGGCGAGACGTGCGCGAGCTGCCGGTAGTAGATGACCGAGAGGCCCCAGAGCACATAGCCCGTGCCTGCGGCCAAGCCGCCCAGCGTCGCTTGCCGCCTGAGTTCGGTTTCAGTGTGGGAGACGTCTGACATCTTGCAGGGCTTTCAATCGCGGGTTCCTCGCCTGCTCCACGCGCGGAGCGCTGGCGAGGAATGGCGCTCTGCAAATCAGGTACGGGCTTCGGCTTTTCGGGCGTGTTTGACGGGAGCGGGAGCGCCGTCGCGCAGAAGTTTGTGCGTGATGCTGTCCACCAGCGCCTGAAAGGAGGCATCCACGATATTGGGCGAGACGCCGACGGTGAACCATCGGTTGCCCTTGGCGTCCATGCTTTCGATCAGCACGCGAGTAACGGCTTCCGTTCCGCTCGTAAGGATACGGACCTTGAAATCGACCAGCGTGAGGTCTTCGATGAAGGGCGAGTATTTTCCGAGATCTTTGCGCAGCGCCTGATCGAGCGCATTGACCGGGCCGTTGCCCTCGCCCGCCGAGATCAGCACCTCGCCATCGACATTCACCTTCACGGTCGCTTCCGAGACGGTGACGAAATCGCCCGTGGCGTTGTAGCGGCGCTCGACAAGCACGCGAAAGGACTCGACCGAGAAATACTCCGGCACCTGACCAAGAAGGCGGCGGGCCAGAAGCTCGAAGGACGCGCCCGCGCCGTCATAGGCATAGCCGAGGAATTCGCGGTCTTTCACTTCATCGAGAAGACGCTGGATGCGGACATCTTTCGGATCGACGTCGATGCCGGCTTCCTTGAGCGTCGCCAGGATGTTCGAGCGGCCCGCCTGATCGGAGACGGTGATCTTGCGCGTGTTGCCGACCGTTTCCGGCGGCACGTGCTCATAAGTTGTCGGGTCCTTCAGGATTGCCGAAACATGAATGCCCGCCTTGGACGCAAAGGCGCTCTCACCGACATAGGGCGCTTGACGGTTCGGCGCACGGTTCAGTACTTCGTCGAGCGTGCGCGAGATATGCGTCAAGCTCCGCAAGCCTTCGAGTGTGACGCCGATTTCAAAGCGATCCGAGAATTCGGGCTTCAGCAACAGTGTCGGGATCAACGAGACGAGATTGGCGTTGCCGCAACGCTCGCCAAGGCCGTTCAGCGTGCCCTGTATCTGGCGGACGCCCGCGCGGATTGCCGCCAGTGAATTCGCCACGGCATTTTCCGTGTCGTTGTGCGGATGGAGCCCCAATCGCTCGCCGGAAATTCCGGTCGCGATCACCTCGCCGACGATGCGCGTTATTTCATGCGGCATGCTGCCGCCATTGGTATCGCAAAGCACAGCCCAGCGCGCGCCGGCTTCGAGCGCGGTGCGCACGCATGAGAGCGCGTAAGCGGGGTTCGCCTTATAGCCATCGAAAAAGTGTTCGCAATCGATCATCGGCTCGCGACCGCGCGCCACGATCGCCTTGACGCTATCCGCGATCGACTCGAGGTTCTCCTCATTCGTGATGCCGAGCGCGACGCGTACCTGAAAATCCCAGGACTTGGCGACGAGGCAGACGGCATCGGTATCCGCGTCGAGCACGGGAGCGAGGCCCGGATCGTTGCTGGCGCTACGCCCCGCCCGCTTCGTCATGCCGAAGGCGGTGAACTTCGCGTGGCGGAGCTTCGGACGCTCGCTGAAAAAAGAGGTGTCGGTAGGATTGGCGCCGGGATAGCCGCCCTCGATATAGTCGAGGCCAAGCTCGTCCAGCAGGCCGCTAATGAGCCGCTTGTCTTCCACCGAAAAATCGACGCCCTGCGTCTGCGCTCCGTCGCGCAACGTCGTGTCGAAGAGGTAGAGACGTTCTTTCGTGCTCATGATCTGCTCTCGATCCCAATGTCGCGCGCGCCTTCGCCCTGCCGCGACCGGACCCGTATCTCACATGACATTTAAAGCGAGTATGTACGGCGGCGGCAGACAGAAGTCAGCCGCGAATAATGACGTTCCAAATGATGGCCGGGCGTTTTATCGCCATGCTCGATGCCACTCATAGTGCCGTTGTCAAAACCCAAGTCTTTTCAAAGGCTTGAGCCAGAAAGACGGCCTTCGGCCCGCTCCCTGCCGATGAGAGGTAACAGGTTTTTCAGCTCCGGTCCATGTTCGAGCCCGGTCAAGGCGAGGCGTAAAGGCATGAAAAGCGCCTTGCCCTTGGCACCTGTTTTCTCCTTCACGGCGCTCGTCCAGGCGCTCCACGTCTCAGGTCCCCAAGGCTCGGGGGGAAGAACGGAAGCCGCGGCGGCGGCGAAAGCGGCGTCTTCGATCACAGGCGTCAACGGCCCGTTGACGACATTGGCCCAGAGCGCCACGTCGGCAAAACGCGCGAGGTTCGGCTTCACCGCTTCCCAGAAATCGCCACCCAGATCGCATTTCATCGCGCCGAGGCGGCCCATGACGGCTTCATAGGGCAGCATATGCAGAAAGGCGGCGTTGGCCTTGTCGAGGTCCGCCGGATCGAAGCGAATGTCGGCGCGGCCGAGATGGGTGATGTCGAAACCGGCGGCGAGGTCTTCAAGCAGGAGTTTCGGCTCGAAGGCATCCGAGGTGCCGAGACGGGCGAGAAGCGCGTTCAAGGCCATCGGCTCGTAACCCGCTTCGCGCAACGAGAGCAACGAAAAATCGGCGTCCTCGCGCTTCGAGAGCGGGCGGCCATCGACGCTGAGCAGCAGCGAGTAATGTGCGTAAGTGGGCGGCACCGCACCGAGGGCGCGCGTGATCTGCACCTGCACGCCGGTATTCGTCACGTGATCGGCGCCGCGAATGACGTGGCTGATCTCAAAGTCGATATCATCGACGACGCTCGGAAGCGTGTAGAGGAAACGCCCATCTTCGCGGACCAGAACCGGATCGGAGAGCGAGTTGGGATCGATGCGCGTCGGTCCGTGAATAAGATCGTCGAAAGACGTTTCTTCATCTGCAAGCTTGAAGCGCCAATGCGGGCGGCGGCCTTCAGCTTCCAGCGCGCGCTTTTCATCGTCGGTCAGCAACAGCGCGGCGCGGTCATAGACGGGCGGCTTTTTCTGCGCGAGCTGGCGCTTGCGCCTGCGATCAAGTTCGTTCGCCGTTTCGTAGCAGGGATAAAGACGGCCAGCCGCTTTCAACTTTTCGGCGGCGGCTTCGTATTCGGCGATGCGATCCGACTGTCTGGCGAAAAGATCGTGATTGAGGCCCAGCCATGCGAGATCGGTTTCGATGCCTTTGGCATATTCTTCGGTCGAGCGGTCCTGATCGGTGTCGTCGAGGCGCAGCAGGAAGCGCCCGCCTGCGCGCTTCGCAAAGAGGTAATTGAAGAGAGCCGCGCGGACATTGCCGACATGGAGATTGCCCGTCGGGCTCGGCGCGAAGCGGACTGTGACTTTGTCAGACATTCCGCATCGCTCCGAGTTCTGGAAGTCCTCCCCCCTTGAGGGGGAGGGTTGGGAGGGGGGTATGCTGAAGAAAAGAGTCTTTCAAAGAAGCCCCCCACCCGGATCGCTGGCGCGATCCGACCTCCCCCTCAAGGGGGGAGGCGAGAAAAGAAATTCCGCATTCAATCCGCATCGCGGAATCCATTCGTGATCGGATAGCGGCGGTCGCGGCCGAAGTTGCGGGCGGTGATCTTGACGCCCGGCGCGGCCTGACGGCGCTTGTATTCAGAGATATAAAGCAAATGTTCAATGCGCTTCACGATGGCGCGGTCGTATCCCATTGCCACGATGTCGCGGATCGACATTTCCTTTTCGACCAGACCCTCGAGGATCGCGTCGAGCATTTCGTATGGCGGCAACGAATCTTCGTCCTTCTGGTCGGGGCGAAGTTCGGCGGATGGCGGACGCGTGATGATGCGTTCGGGGATCACGATGCCATCAGGCCCAAGACAACCTTTCGGCTTATGCGCGTTGCGCCAGCGCGACAAGGCGAAGACCTTCATCTTGTAAAGGTCCTTGATCGGATTGTAGCCGCCGTTCATGTCTCCATAGAGCGTCGCATAGCCCGCCGAGACTTCCGACTTGTTGCCGGTCGTCAACACAAGCGCGCCGAACTTGTTCGACACCGCCATCAGGATGACGCCGCGCGCACGGGACTGGAGATTTTCTTCCGTCGTATCGGACTGTGTACCCTCGAACAATTTTCCGAGCGCTTCGGTGAACCCGGCGACCGGCTTTTCAATCGGCACGATGTCGTAGCGGACACCAATGGCCTTGGCGCAGGCTTCCGCGTCGGTCAAGCTTTCGCTCGATGTGTAGCGGTAAGGCAACATGATGCAATGGACCTTGTCGGGCCCAAGCGCATCGGCCGCAATCGCCGCGACGAGCGCCGAGTCGATGCCGCCCGAAAGACCAAGCACCACACCGGGGAAACGGTTTTTCTTCACGTAGTCGCGCAGGCCCTGCACGACCGCGAGATAGACGGATTCGAGATCTTCCTCGACCAGCGCCTTTTCGCCCGGCGCGCAGACCCAGCCTGCATCGGTGCGCGACCAATCGGTGATGGTGATTTTTTCTTCCCAGGCGGGCATCTGCACCGCGAGCGAGAAGTCGGCATTAACGACGAAAGATCCGCCGTCGAAGACGAGTTCGTCCTGTCCACCGATTTGGTTGATATAGGCGAGCGGCAAACCGCTTTCGCGGATGCGCGAGACAACAAGCTGGGTGCGGGCGTCGAACTTGCCCGCGTCATAGGGCGAGCCGTTCGGGACCAGCAGCATTTCCGCGCCGGTCTCTTCGAGACATTCGACGACGTCGGTCAGCCAGATGTCCTCGCAGATCGGCACGCCAATGCGGACACCGCGAATGTTCAGCGGCCCCGGCGGCAAGCCGGGCTGAAAGACGCGCGGTTCGTCGAAGACGCCGTAATTCGGCAGATGGACTTTATAGGTGCGGCCCTTGATCTCGCCCGCGTCGAGATAGAGAACGGCATTCATCAGCTTGCCGTCTTCGACCCAGGGCGCGCCGATGAGCACACCCGGACCGCCGTCTCCCGTTTCGCGAGCCAGTTCATTCACGGCTTCCGCCGCCGCGCGCTGAAAAGCAGGTTTCAGCACCAGATCTTCGGGCGGATAGCCGGCCAGAAACATTTCGCTGAAAACGACAAGATCGGCGCCAGCAAAGGCTGCCTTGCGGCGCGCTTCGACGGCTTTTCCGAGATTGCCCGCGATGTCGCCCACGGTGGGGTTCAACTGGGCGAGCGCAATGCAGAGCTTGTCGGTCATTTGGCCTTGGAAATAGGGTTTCGGGCCAAGCGTTTCTAGCCTCTGGAGCCCCCGCGAACAATAGGCGCCGGAGCCGCAGGTGCGCCGGCCCGGCAATGCCGCTAAGGTTCCCCCAACGAAATCCAAGGGAGGAATCACACATGGCAACGGGCGCGAACCGTCAAATTCTTCTGGTCGAGACGCCGCAAGGCAAGCTCGCGGCCAGCAACTTCAAGCTGACCGAAGGACAGATCCCGACGCCGAAGGACGGCGAAATTCTGGTCAAGGTGAAGCTCCTGTCACTCGATGCGGCAAACCGCGCCTGGATGCAGGGCGCGACCTATCGCTCCGCTGTCGAGGCCGGGACGATCATGGCGGGAGGCGCGATTGCCGAAGTGATCGAAGCTAAAGCGCCAGGCTTCGCGGCAGGCGATCTCGTCTTCGCCGATACGGGCTGGCAGGAATATGCCGCCGTGCCCGCCAAGACCGCGCAGAAGGTCGCGGCGATGGAGCCGCTCAGCCATTTGCTCAGCGTCTATGGCGTCGCGGGGCTCACCGCCTATCACGGACTTCTCGACGTCGGTAAGCCGAAGGCGGGCGACACGGTCGTCGTCTCCGCCGCCGCGGGCTCGGTCGGCACCATCGTCGGGCAGATCGCCAAGCTCAAGGGCTGCACCGTCATAGGCATAGCGGGCGGCGACGAAAAATGCGCGTTGCTCAAGAGCGAACTCGGCTTCGACCATGCCATCAACTACAAGAAGGAGGCTGTCGGCAAGGCGCTGCGCGCGGCTGCCCCCAAAGGCATTGACGTTTATTTCGACAATGTGGGCGGCGACATTCTTGAGGCCGTTCTCTTCGGCATGAATACCTTCGGCCGCATCGCCTGTTGCGGAGCGGTGTCACAATATGACGGCGCGCCTTCGCCGCACGGCCCGCGAGGCATCCCCGGCCTCATCGTCGTCAAACGGCTGACGATGCAGGGCTTTATCCTCACCGACTTCAACGATCAGCGGGATCGGGCGCTGGCGGATCTCCAGTCATGGGTCAAGGCCGGCAAGATCAAGGTTCGTGAAGACATCATGACGGGGATCGAAAACACACCCCAGGCATTAATAGGTCTGCTGGCCGGCGATAACGTCGGCAAGCGGATGGTCAAGGTCGGCTAGGGGCTTCCAGCATTTTCAGGCGAATTTTGGGCGGGCCAGGAAAAACCTGGCCTGCTCTTTCTCCAGATCAGCCGACGGAGAGTTCTCCCGGTTACGTAGAACTGTCTGGGGGGAGCGGTTCGACCAACACGACGGGAACGATTTTCTATGAACTTCGGCGGTTTCAGGGAAAAGGTCTGGCATGTCCTCCCCTCCTCCTATCGCGGCTTGTCGCCCTTGCCGCGCTGGGGCATAGCGGCGCTTGTTGCCCTGATTTTGATAGTGAGCATCTGGTACGGGCTGTCCGTCGAAAGCGGCAAGCCAAAGTACAAGACCGAGACCGTTCAGACCGGCAGCATCGAACAGACCGTGACGGCGCTCGGCGCGCTTCAACCCAAAGATTATGTCGATGTCGGTGCTCAGGTGTCGGGTACCCTCGAAGTGCTCCACGTGAAGATCGGCGATGTGGTCAAGAAAGGCGATCTTCTCGCCGAAGTTGATCCCACGGTTTATGAATCCACGGTCGCCGCCGACAAGGCGAAGCTCAAGGACATCGACTCGCAGATCACGGGGCAGGAAGCGCAGCTCGTACTCGCCCAGATTCAAAACCGGCGCAATCAGGCTTTGCTGAAGATCGACGCGGTGAGCAAGGACGCCGCGGATACGAGCGCGGCTCTGGTCAAGCAATTCACGGCCAGCATCGCTTCGCTCAAGGCGCAGGTCGAACAGGCCCAGTCGACGCTGGACGGCGATGAAGCCAATCTCAGCTATTGCAAAATCTATGCGCCGATGGCCGGCACCGTAACGTCGCAGACCACGCTTCAAGGCCAGACGCTGAACAACAGACAGGCCGCTCCGACGATCATGCAGATCGCCGACCTCACCACCATGACGGTCAAGGCGCAGGTGGCGGAAGCCGATGTCAGCAAACTCAAAGACAATATGCCGGTCTATTTCACCACGCTCGGCATGCCCGACCGCAAGTGGCGCTCGACGGTCCGGCAGATTCTGCCGACGCCCGAGACGGTCAATGACGTCATTCTTTATGACGCGCTGATCGATGTCGCCAATACCGATCAGGCGCTGATGACCAGCATGACGGCGCAGGTCTTCTTCGTGCTCGGTTCAGCCGAAAATGTGCCTGTCGTGCCGGTCGCAGCGCTGCGACCGTCGAAGAGCGGTGAAGACGGCGCCTATCGCGTGCTGGTGATGAACGGCGGCAGCCGTCCGAAATCGACCGAAGTGAAGATCGGTTTGATGAACCGCATTTCGGCGCAGGTTCTCTCCGGGCTTGCAGTCGGCGACGTTGTCGTGACCGGCGTGGAAAGCGCCCAGACCGGCGGCGCGAAGAGTAGCGGCGGTCTCGGCGGGCGCAGAGGCCCGATGTTATGAGCCCGTCCATCAAGGCATCCGATACGCCTCTGATCGAGATCGACAACGTCAGCAAGGCCTATGTCACCGGCGAAAGCGAAGTGCGGGCGCTTGACGGCGTTTCGCTGACCATCCGCGCGGGCGAGTTCGTCGCCATCATGGGCCAGTCGGGTTCCGGCAAATCGACGCTGATGAATATTCTCGGCTGTCTCGACCGGCCGACCAGCGGTCATTACCGCGTCAACGGCATAGACGTCGCCAATCTCACTTCAGATGAATTGGCGGCGCTGCGGCGCGATACGTTCGGCTTCGTCTTCCAGCGCTACAATCTTCTGCCAACGATGACGGCGACGGAAAATGTGGAACTGCCCGCCGTCTATGCGGGCAAACCGCATAACGAGCGGCTTGAGCGCGCCAAGATGCTGATTGCGCGCCTCGGCCTCGGCGAACGCGGCGGGCACAAGCCGACGCAGCTTTCCGGCGGCCAACAGCAGCGCGTCTCCATTGCGCGGGCGCTGATGAACGACGCGCCGATCATCCTCGCCGACGAGCCGACCGGCGCGCTGGACAGTCAGAGCGGCGCGGAGGTGCTTGCCCTTCTCGCCCAACTGAATGCCGAAGGCCGCACGGTTCTTCTCATCACCCATGACGCGAAAGTCGCGGAACATGCGCGGCGTCTCATTCGCCTTGCAGACGGGCATATTCTCGACGATGTGGAGAAATCATCCTCGCCTGCCGTGCCGGCGAAGCAAGCCGTCACGTCGGCCAAGACAGGCTCCTTTTTTCGCGGGGACCTCAGCGAGGCCATCAAGATGGCGTTGCGGTCGCTCCGCATGAACATCTTTCGCACCGCTCTCACATTGCTCGGCGTTGTTATCGGCGTCGGCGCGGTCGTCGCCATGCTCGCCATCGGCAATGGTAGCAAGGCCAATGTGCTTGAACGGATTTCCGCGATGGGCACCAATCTTCTGACCATCCGGCCCGGCGCGCCCGGCGTTCGATCCACCGGCGACATTGCGACGCTGAAACCGGACGACGCGGCGGCGATTTCGGCGCTCGCCAATGTCGATGCCGCCGTGCCGGAGCGTTCGACCAGCGTCACGGTGCGCTACGGCAACATCGATTATCGCACGAGCGTCACGGGCACATGGCCCGCCTATCCCATTGTACGCGACTGGAACGTATCGAGCGGCGGGTTCTTTACCAAGGCCGATCTCGACGGCTATTCGCCCGTCATCGTGATCGGGCAAACGATTGCCGGAAATCTCTTTCCAGACGGCAGCAGTCCGGTGGGCAAATATATTCTCGTCCAGAACGTGCCGTTTGAAGTCGTCGGCGTCATGGAGACGAAAGGCTCGTCCTCATTCGGCGGCGACCAGGACGACGTGGCTTTCGTGCCGCTCTCGACCGGCTATATGCGTCTTTTCGGCAAGCAATATGTCAGCACGGTTTCGGTAAAAGTCACGAATTCCGACACCATCGACGCGACGCAGGACAAAATCACTTCGCTCCTGACCACGCGCCACAGGACGACGGATTTTCAGGTCCGCAATACGGCGTCCATCCTTGCGACGGCGACGGAGACACAGAACACGCTGACGATCCTGCTTGGATCCGTGGCGGCGATTTCGCTGATCGTCGGCGGCATCGGCGTGATGAACATCATGCTGGTCAGCGTCACCGAACGAACGCGCGAGATCGGCATTCGCATGGCGACCGGCGCGCGGCAAACCGACATCATGCTGCAATTCAACACCGAGGCGCTTGTCGTTTGCGGCGTCGGAGGTTTGATCGGCGTCATAGGCGGCATTGGCACGGCGGCGATATGCGGCGCTTTCGGCCTGCCCATCGCTTATTCGGCGACGCCGCCTCTCTTTGCTTTTTCCTGCGCCTTTGCGACCGGGCTTCTGTTCGGCTATCTCCCCGCGCGCAAGGCCGCGAGCCTCGACCCTGTGGTCGCGCTCGCCTCTGAATAGGATTTTCTGAAATGCACCCCCTCGCCCGTTTCACCGCCATGCTCATGCTTTCCTCGACGCTGGCTGCCTGTTCCTTCGTGCCGGATTATGAGCGTCCGCAGATTGCCACGCCGTCGAGCTTCGAGGGTCCGCAAGGCCAGGCGGGCGCCATCGCCGTGGCGGCGGATTGGTGGACGTCGTTCAACGACCTCGAGCTTCAGCAATTGATGGGCGAAGCGCTGTCGAAGAACCTCGACATCGTGGCGGCGCTGGCGCGCATCGATCAAGCGCAGGGCGCATTGCGATCGACGAATTCGTCCCTGTTGCCGCAGGTCGATGCAAGCGGCGGTGCGTCACGGACGGATGGGAACGGCAAGGGTGTGTCCAAGGGTGCGGACGGGTCGCTTTCGATCAATTACGCCATCGACCTCTGGGGGCTTTATCGCGCGCAGAGCGAGGCGTCGGAAGCGGATTTGCGCGCCAGCACGTTCGATCATGAAGCGACGGTACTGCTCGTGCAATCGTCCGTGGCGACAACCTATTTCTCCGTGCTCAATCTCAACGACCGGCTAACCATCGCGAAAGAGTCGCTTGCCGCCGCGCAGGAGACGCTGAGGCTCGTTCAGGCGCGTTACGATCACGGCGCGATTTCGGCGCTCGATCTGGCGCAGCAGAAGACGACGGTCGCTTCCATCGAGGCGGGCATTCCCTCGCTCGAAGATCAACTCAATGCGAGCCGCCACGCGCTCGCCATCCTGCTTGGACGCGCGCCCGAAGGCTTCACCGTCGCCACCAAGACGGCGGCAGGCGTCACCCTGCCGGTCATAGCGGCGGGCCAGCCTTCGGAACTGCTCGAACGCCGCCCGGATATCCGGCGCGCGGAGGCCCAGCTTCAGGCGGCGAATGCCGATATCGGCGCGGCACGCGCGGCCTTCTTTCCCAATATCAGCCTTTCGGCTTCAAAGTCGGTCGACTGGCTCGCAGGCGCAGGCACGACCAACGGGTCTTCCATCGCGGCCTCGCTGCTGGCGCCGATATTCTCGGGCGGGCAGCTTGAAGGAAATCTGCAGACCTCGAAGGCACGCAAGGCCGAGCTTGCGGCTTCCTACCAGAAGGCTGTGCTGACCTCCTTCGGCGAAGTGGAAGACGCGCTTTCCAGCGCCGACGCCAATTCGCGCCGCGAAGCCTCGCTCGCGGTGGCGTCCGTGGAAGCCCGGCGGGCCTACGACCTATCGCAAGCAAGCTACAAGTCGGGGGCGAGCGATTTCACCTCCGTACTGGACGCCCAGCGCAGTTGGCTGTCGGCGCGGGATGCGCAGGCTCAGGCGCGCCTCGCCCAGTACACGGCGGCAGTCAATCTCTTCATCGCACTGGGTGGCGGCTGGAAGTCCTGAACAGGGGCTGTTCAGGCCTGACCTTCCTGCGGTAGCGGAAAGCGTGTTTACTCTCCCCAACAACAACTCCGGGAGAGAAACATGTCGAACCTCGTATCCAAGGAAATCCGCCTGAAAGCGCGCCCGCAGGGCATGCCCAAAGCGAGCGATTTCGAAGTGGCCAGCAAGCCCGTCGCGCAACCCGGCGAGGGTGAAGTGCTCGTCCGCAATATCTGGATGTCGGTCGATCCCTATATGCGCGGTCGCATGATGGACCGCGAAAGCTATGTGCCGCCGTTCCAGATCGGCGAAGCGTTGCAGGGCGGCGCGCTCGGACAGGTCATCGAGAGCAAGTCGCCAAAGTTCGCCAAGGGCGATTTCGTGCAAAGCATGTTCGGCTGGCGCGAATATGAAACCAACAAGGCCGAGGCTTTCCAAAAGATCGACCCGACCCTGGGACCGCTCGAAGCCTATCTTGGCGCGCTCGGCATGCCGGGCATGACGGCTTATGCGGGACTGATAAAGGTCGGTGAGCTGAAAGATGGCGACACGGTTTTCGTTTCAGCTGCCTCAGGCGCGGTCGGGCAGATCGTTTGCCAACTCGCCAAGGCGCATGGCTGCTACGTCGTGGGCAGCGCGGGCTCGGACGACAAATGCCGCTGGCTCGAAAAAGAAGCGGGCATCGACAAGGCCATCAATTACAAGACCTGCGGCGATTTGAACAAAGCCGTGGGCGCGGCCTTCCCGAAGGGCATCGACGTTTATTTTGACAATGTCGGCGGCGGACATCTCGAAGCCGCCATCAATCACATGAAGCCGTTCGGCCGTCTCGCGCTTTGCGGGATGATTGAACAGTACAATGACACAACGCCGCGCCCCGGCCCGTCGAACATCATCATGGCGGTCGGCAAGAGCTTGAAGCTGCAAGGCTTCATCGTTTCCAACCATCTCGACATCGTGCCCGCCTTCTATCAGGAGATGGGCAAGCTCATCAAAGCCGGCAAGATGAAGTGGCAGGAGACGGTGGAAGACGGCATCGAGAATGCGCCGAAGGCTTTCCTCAGCCTCTTCACCGGCGCGAACACCGGCAAGATGCTGGTGAAGGTCGGGCCGGACAAGGCGGTCTAGTTTCCATTCGTCATTGCGAGCGGAGCGAAGCAATCCAGACGGCGGAAGACTGGATTGCCGCGCCCCTTCGGGGGCTCGCAATGACGAATAATTCTGGGGAGGAATTGAACATGCCCACAAAAGCCCGCCGCTGGGCGCTTGCCTCGCGCCCGCAAGGCAAGCCTAGGCTCGAAAACTTCCGGCTCGAAGACATCACCCTCCCCGATCCGGGCGAGCATGAAATCCTGATCCGCACTGAATTCCACTCCGTCGATCCGGGCATGCGCGGACGGCTTTCAGGCGACAGCTACACGGCGGCGCTCCCCGTCGGCGATACGGTCGATAGCGCGATGATCGGCATTGTCGAAGCCTCGAATAACGAGAAGTTCAAGGTGGGCGATCGGGTAACGGGCGGCTTCGGCTGGGTCAGCCATGCGTTGTCCAACGGGCGTGGCGTACAAATCCTCGACCCAAAGATTTATCATGGGCCGCTCCGCCCCACGGCGGCTATCGGTGTGCTCGGTATTCCGGGGCTCACCTCCTATTTCGGGCTACTCGATCTCGGCAAGCCGAAAGAAGGCGACACGGTGCTTATCTCGTCCGCCGCCGGTCCGGTCGGCGCGACGGCAGGACAGATCGCGAAGATGAAGGGCTGCAAGGTCATCGGCATCGCAGGCTCAAATGAGAAATGCGATTACATAAAAGGCATCGGCTTTGACGGCGCGATCAACTATCGCGAGGCGAAAGACATCAGAACCGCGATTGCGCAAGCCTGTCCCGGCGGTGTCGATATTTATTTCGACAATGTCGGCGGCGCGATGCTCGACGCAGCGATCCTCAATATGAAGGATCACGGACGCATCGTCGTCTCCGGTCAGGTAAGCGAATATAATCGCGCCGACAACGAACTCGTCGGCATCCGCAATGTGACGCGTTTCATCACGCATAAGCTGCGCATGGAAGGGCTTGTGGTCTTCGACTACTTCAAGGAGTTCCGCACCGCCCAGGCCGAGATGGCGGGCTGGATACACGAAGGCAAGCTCGTCTATACGGAGGATATTTCCGAAGGGCTTGATGGTTCGGCTCAAGCGTTCATCGGCCTTTTTGAAGGCGAGAACCTCGGACGGCGGCTGGTGAAAGTGAGTTGAGAAGGGCTGGATTGCCACGGCCCTTCGGGCTTCGCAATGACGAAACCTCATCCGTCATTGCGAGCGAAACGAAGCAATCCAGTGCGCCAAAAGAAAAAGCCCGGATCGTGATCCGGGCTTTTTGCATTTCGTTCGTGAAAGAACTCAGCGCGCGCCGATAGCCGCGACCTGCTGTTTCTTCTGCACTTCCATACGCTCGCGCTTCAATCCTTCGGCCAGCAGGAATGCAAGTTCCAGCGCCTGGCTTGCATTGAGGCGCGGATCGCAATGCGTGTGGTAGCGGTCGGCGAGATCCGTCTCGGTGATCGCCTGCGCGCCGCCGATACATTCGGTGACGTTCTGGCCCGTCATTTCGAAATGGACGCCGCCCGCATGGGTGCCTTCGGCGCGATGCACCGCCATGAAGGATTGCACTTCCTTCAGCACGCGATCCACGGGCCGCGTCTTATAGCCGTTCGACGCCTTGATTGTGTTGCCGTGCATCGGATCGGACGACCAGACGACCCTCTTGCCTTCGCGCTCTATGACGCGAATGAGCGCTGGCAGGTGCTTTTCGACATTCTCCGAACCGAAACGGCAGATGAGCGTCAGGCGGCCCGGCTCGTTCTTCGGGTTCAGAATATCGGTAAGCCGCACCAGCTCTTCAGGGTCGAGCGAGGGGCCGCATTTCAGGCCGATGGGGTTCTTCACGCCGCGCAGGAATTCGACATGCGCGTGATCGGGCTGACGCGTGCGGTCGCCGATCCAGAGCATGTGAGCCGACGTGTCGTACCAATCGCCCGTGGTCGAGTCGATGCGCGTCATCGACTGCTCGAAGCCGAGCAGCAACGCTTCATGGCTCGTATAGAATTCCGTTGTGTGGAGCTGCGGTTGCGTGGCGCTGTCGATGCCGCAGGCGCGCATGAAGTCGAGCGCCTCGGTGATGCGGTTCGCCAGTTCCTCGTAGCGCGCGCCTTCGGAGCTCTCGGCGACAAAGCCCAGATTCCAGCGATGCACGAAATCGAGGTCGGCATAGCCGCCGGTCGCGAAAGCGCGGATCAGGTTCAGCGTCGAGGCCGATTGCGAATAGGCGCGCAGCAGGCGTTCGGGATCGGGCACGCGCGCTTCAGGGGTGAACTCCATGCCGTTGATATTGTCGCCGAGATAGGACGGCAGCGTCACACCGTCGATCGTTTCCTCGGGCGAGGAGCGCGGCTTGGCGAACTGGCCGGCGATGCGACCGACCTTCACCACGGGCGAACCGGCGGCAAAGGTCAGCGCGACGGCCATCTGCAACAGCACGCGGAACGTGTCGCGGATATTGTCGGCGGAGAATTCAGCAAAGCTCTCGGCGCAATCGCCGCCCTGGAGCAGAAACGCACGGCCTTCGCAAACCTCGGCAAGATCGGCCTTGAGCTTCCTCGCCTCGCCTGCAAAAACCAGCGGCGGATAGGAGCGCAAACGGCTTTCAACGGCCTTCAGGGCCGCTTCGTCCGGGTATGTGGGCAGATGCTTTGCAGGTTTTGCCCGCCAGCTATCCGGTGTCCAGCTCTCCGCCATGATCGTCTCTCCGAAACGCAGGGCTGCGCGTCGGGACCCTCGCCCGGCCTCGCACCGCCCACTCTCCATATGGAAGCGGGATTTATAGTCCACAATAGTTCCAAGGGCCACAATAGTTCCAAGGGGAAGTCTGCGTATCTATGGGGACGTCCCGTTAAGCCTAAGGATCGCGCCGAAGCCAAACGAAAGGCGCAGCATGCGATCTGCATGCTGCGCCTCATCGATGCAAAGCAGTCGATGTGCCTTAGAGGCCGGTTGGCGGCGTCGGCAGGCTCGGAATCGACGGAAGGCCGCCAGCAGGCGGCGACACGGAAATCGTCAGGATTCCGCCACCGCCGGGCGAGCCAGCGCCACCCGAAATGGTAGTGTCGCCGCTGGGCAGGCTCGGAAGACTGGGAAGTGAGGGAAGACCACCGGCATCGGGCAGGCCAGGCAGGCTCGGGAGGTCGCCGACCGGCAGAGGCGGCAGTTCCGGAAGCGAGGGAAGACCGCCGGCACCCGGCAGGCTCGGAAGGCCACCGGCATCGGGCAGGCCTGGCAGGCTCGGGAGATCGCCGACCGGCAGAGGCGGCAGTTCCGGAAGCGACGGAAGACCGCCGGCGCCCGGCAGGCTCGGGAGACCATCCCCGCCAGGCAAGCTCGGCAGACCCGGAAGCGACGGGAGGCCACCGGCGCCGGGCAGGCCCGGCAGGCTCGGAAGACCGCTGGACGAAGGCGGCGACACGGCGACAGTCATGCCACCGCCACCGCCGGGTGAATCAATGCTACCAAAGATGCTGACGTCGCCGCTCGGACTTGTCGGGGTCACATCGACGGACACTGGCAATTCGCCGCCACCGGCGTCGCCGAGACCACCGGGAAGGCTGGGAAGTCCAGCGGCATATGCCGGCGCCGCCATGAGCAAGCAAACCGCCGTACTCGCGAAAAGCGCAGTCTTGAAGAAATTGGCCATGGGAATGATCCTTCTGTTGACCGACTCCCGCCAAAACCTCGAGCGGGACGATCGAAAGAGGACCGCCGATGGACATGATTGTCTCGTCGATTTTTGTGATCTCTTCTTGTTTTCCGCCCTTTCGGTAACACGATCATCACGACGGAAAAGATCAGCTATTAATGGTTTCGCTGGTCGCGCCGAACGCCAATTCTGGTGCACGAACATTCAGACACAAAAGAGACGTATACGGATATTCTGGTAAAGAGTGCTCTGCAGGACGCGAAGATTCACGTTCGTTCAGACGGACCTCTGCCGCCCGGGTGGCGTCGATCACAAGCGTGGCCTGAAAATTCTTCAATTCGCGGAAGGCTTCCACTTTTCCTTCAGCGTCACCAATTCTTCCGCCCCTGTCGGATGCACGGCGACAGTCTGGTCGAATTGTTTTTTCGTCGCACCAAAAGTGACGGCAATGCCGATCGTCTGGATCATTTCGCCCGATGCCGGCCCCATCAGATGAACACCGAGAACGCGGTCGGACTTCGCATCGACGACGAGTTTCATGAATGTTTTTTCGTGCCGTCCCGTCATGGTGTGCTTCATGGCGCGGAAGCTCGTCTTGTAGATGTCGACGTCTCCGAACTTCTCGCGCGCGTCATGTTCGGTCAAGCCGACGGTCCCCATTTCCGGTTGCGAGAATACCGCCGTCGGTATGATTGAGTGATCGACGGCGATCGGGTTGTTGTTGAAGGCCGTTTCGGCGAAAGCCTGACCCTCGCGGATGGCGATGGGCGTCAGCGCGGCGCGGTCGGTCACATCGCCGACGGCATAGATGTTCGGCACATGCGTTTGCGAAAAGGGATCGACCTCGATTGCGCCGTTCTTCTTCAGCGTTACGCCGACCTCTTCAAGGCCCAGTCCATGCGAGTTCGGCACGCGACCCGTCGCATACATGATGAAGCCCGTTTCAACGACGCTGCCGTCCTTCAGCGTTGCGAAAAGCAGTTCGCCCTTGCGCTCAATGGAAGCGATGTCGCTGTTGGTGCGAAGATCGACGCCCTTCTTCACCATCTCCTCCATCAGACCATCGCGCAAATCCTCGTCGAAGCCGCGCAGGATTTTGTCGCGGCGATAGAGCAGCGTCGTCTCCACGCCGAGGCCATTGAAGATGCCCGCGAATTCGACCGCGATATAGCCACCGCCCACGACGATGCCGCGCTTGGGCAGCTTGTCGAGATGGAACGCCTCATTCGAGGTGATCGCGTGTTCGATGCCGGGGATGCTCGACGGCTTGAAAGGCGTGCCACCGGTTGCGATCAAAATCTTGTCCGCCGTGACGTCGCGGTCTTCGGCCAAGAGATGAACGGTATGGGCGTCCTTCAGAACGGCGCGCGTCTGGAAAATCTCGACGCCAGAATTTTCCATGTTGCGGATATAAATGCCGTTCAGGCGATCGATCTCGCGATCCTTATTGGCGAGAAGTTTCTCCCAGGAAAAACTTGTCTCGCCGACCGTCCAGCCGAAGCCCGCCGCGTCTTCAAATTCCTCTGAAAACTGGCTGGCATAGACGAAGAGCTTTTTCGGCACGCAACCGCGAATGACGCAGGTGCCGCCAACGCGGTACTCCTCCGCGACTGCGACCTTCGCACCATGTCCCGCCGCGATGCGGCTGGCGCGCACGCCGCCAGAACCTGCTCCGATCACGAAGAGATCGTAGTCGTACTTGCCTGCCATGTGATTTTCCGCTCTATGCCGGCTCTATCATATCGACACCCGTGGGCGTGCCGACAAGGGCGAGCTTTGCGATGCCAATAAACAATCCGGTCTCGACAACACCGGGGATCAGGTTCAATTCGCGCGCCAGACCGTCTGGATCGGGAATGCGGCCGAAAGAACAGTCGAAAATGAAGTTGTTCGAGTCCGTGAAGAAGGGCTCGCCATAGCTATCGCAACGCCGCGCGATTTTTCCCTGGCAACCGTGAGCGCTGGCGAGTTTTGCGATGCTCGCCGCCGTCGAAACCGCGCCGAAGGGGATCACTTCGATCGGAAGCGGAAAGGCGCCAAGCGTCGTCACGACCTTGGAAGCGTCGGCAATGACGATCATGCGATCTGAAGAGGTTGCAACGATCTTCTCGCGCAGCAGCGCGCCGCCACCGCCTTTGACGAGCCGCAGCTGCGCATCGAACTCATCCGCGCCGTCGATGGTGAGGTCGAGATGCGGTGTGTCGTCGAGGTTGGACATCGGCACGCCGAGCTTCAACGCCAAAGCCAGGGTGCGCTCCGATGTCGGCACACCGATGACGCTCAAGCCGCCTGCGACGCGCTCGGCCAACAGTTTGACGAACTCTTCCGCCGTCGAACCAGTGCCGATGCCGAGCTTCATGCCGTTTTCAACGAAGTCGAGCGCGCGGCGCGCGGCGGCCTGCTTCTGATTGTCAGCCATTATCGGTCAAAGCCCCGCCATCGCGACATATTTCACTTCCAGGAAATCTTCGATGCCCCAAGGTCCGCCTTCGCGCCCGATGCCGCTTTCCTTGACGCCGCCGAAGGGCGCAACTTCGGTTGAGATCAAACCGGCATTGACGCCGACAAGACCCGCTTCAAGCGCCTGCGCGACGCGCCAGACGCGGCCGATATCGCGGCTGTAGAAATAAGACGCCAAACCAAACGGCGTGTCGTTTGCCAGCGCAACGGCTTCTTCCTCCGTCTTGAAGCGGAAGACCGGCGCGACGGGGCCGAATGTTTCTTCCTTCGCGACTTTCATCGAGGGCTTCGCATCGGCGATGACGGTCGGCTCATAAAAAGAGTGTCCGAGCTTGCTGCGCTTGCCACCGATGACGACGCGGCCGCCTTGCGCCAATGCGTCGGCCACATGCTCTTCCGCCTTTTCGACGGCGGCCATGTCGATCAACGGGCCTTGCGTCACGCCGTCCTCGAAGCCGTCGCCCTGCTTCATCGCCTTCACCTTGGCGGTAAGCTTCTCGACGAACTGATCGTAGACACCTTCCTGCACCAGAAAGCGATTGGTGCAGATGCAGGTCTGGCCGGTGTTGCGGAATTTCGAGCCGATAGCGCCTTCGACGGCGGCATCGATGTCGGCATCGTCGAAAACGAGGAAGGGCGCATTGCCGCCGAGTTCCAGCCCGACCTTCTTCACGGTCGATGCCGCCTGCTCCATCAGCTTCTTGCCGATTTCGGTCGAGCCGGTAAAGGTCACCTTGCGCACGATTTCGCTCGAGGTCATCTCCGAGCCGATTTCGCTCGCCTTGCCGGTGATGACGCTGAAGACACCTTTTGGCACGCCTGCACGATGCGCAAGCTCGGCAAGCGCGAAAGCGGACAGCGGCGTTTGCGAAGCGGGCTTCACCACCATCGTGCAACCGGCGGCGAGCGCCGGGCCCGCCTTGCGCGTAATCATCGCGGCGGGAAAATTCCATGGCGTGATCGCCGCGCAAACACCGATCGGCTGTTTCAGCACGACGAGTTGGCGATCGGCGGACGGCGAAGGAACGATGCTGCCGTAAACGCGCTTGGCCTCTTCGGCGTAAAATTCGATAAAGCCCGCCGCATAGGCGATTTCGCCCTTGGCCTCGGCAAGCGGCTTGCCCTGTTCCGCGGTGAGGATCGCGCCGAGATCGTCCTGATTGGCCATCATCAGATCGAACCAGCGGCGCAGGATCGCCGAGCGCTCTCTCGCCGGCCGCTTTGACCATTCCTTGCCCGCGCGTTCCGCCGCTTTCAACGCCTCGCGCGTTTCCTTCGCGCCAAGCGAGGGGACGATCGCAATAACCTCGTCCGTGGCAGGGTCGGTGACCTTGATGCCCGTTTTATTGTCGCCGACCCATTCCCCGTCGATATAACACTGGGTCTTCAAAAGGCTCTGGTCCTTCAGGCGGGCGGCGAGTTTCATGATAAGGTCCTTTGGGCGAATTATAGCCGTTCGGGCGGCGGCTTGCCTTCCAGCAAGCGAAACCATTAAGTAGCACTCGCCGGGACGTTTAAAAAGACCGACAGGGACCACCCATCCTCAAATGGATACTGGAAAATTCTTCTCTGAAACCTATGCCGAAGCCCGATCACGCTTTCTTGAAGCGGCGGGCCAGGCAGGCGCTCGGCTCCAGTCTTATGAAAACCCTGTCGCGCGCGGTCCCGGCGGCGCGAGCCTCCATCTCGATACCGCCTGGTTCGGCCCCGCCGATGCGACGACTGTGTTGCTCAATACATGCGGCACGCACGGCGCGGAAGGGTTTGCGGGTTCGGCTGCACAGCTCGCATGGATGACGACCTGCGGGCCGATGGACCTGCCGCGCGACACGGCGGCGCTACTCGTTCACGCGGTCAATCCATTCGGCTTTGCCTGGGGCTTGCGCGGCACCGAAAACAACGTGGACATCAATCGCAATTTTCTCGATCACAATGCCGAACATCCCGAAAACGTGCTCTATGACGAGCTGCACAGCTTTCTCTGCCCAAAGTCGCTCGACGAAGCGGCCATTCACAAGATGCTGGCCTCGGGCGCGCGCTTCGTCGAACGCCATGGGCAATGGGCGCTCGAAGATGCGATGAGCCGCGGCCAATACACGCATCCCGACGGCTATCATTATGGCGGCCTCGCGCCGGAATGGTCGAACACCGTCATGAGCCATATCGTCGCGACCGAGCTTGCTCATGCCTCTCGCGTCGGCTTCATCGACTGGCACTCGGGCCCGGCGGGCGATGGCGAATTGATTCATCTCTGCTTTTCAAAACCGGACGGCGCGGAATTCGCGCGCGCCGCACATTGGTGGGGCCGCGACGCGCTCGATCCGGCGACGGTCAATTCGATGTGGGGATCGAAGCGACCGTCGCGGCGCGGCATCATGTTCTGGGGTCTCGAGGCGCAGCTCAGCAGCCATGCGCGGTTTGCAGGCGCGGTCATCGAGTTTCGATCCGCGCAGCACAAGCCGAGCCCGGCAAAAGCCATCCGCGCCTCGTTGCTTGAACGCTGGCTGCGCTTCGAAAGCAGTTTCGATGCGCCGGAAGCGCAGCAATATTTTGCCGAAATACGCGAGGACTATGCGCCGCACCGCAAATCCTGGCACGACAACGTGATCCGCAACGCGCTCGAATGCTACCGCACCACGCTTATCGGCATGGGCGAGTGGAGCCGCGAAAGCGCAAGGGCGGCCGATTAATCTTCCAGCGCAAAATCGTAGCGGACTTCCATGATGCGCGGCCAACGCGCGAATCCGACCGGACGGCGCGCGGTCAGGCGTCCGCCGACGCGCTCGTAGAAGCGCCGTGCCGCGGCGTTTTCTTCCAGCACCCAGAGATGAGCATTGGCATGGCCGAGGCAGGCGATCTCGTCGAAACAGTGAGCAAGCAATTCCCGGCCGACGCCGTGGCGGTGATCGGCCTTGCGCACATAAAGCGTCGTGACTTCCGCGCCGTGCATATGGCCGAAGCCGACAGGCTCTCCGGCCTGCTCTGCGATCCAGGCAATGCCGTCGCGCAGGCCGCGCGCCCATTCCACGGTCGAGCGTCCGACATTCAGCTCATCGAGGATCGGTTGCGGCAGCATGCCTGCATAGGCTTCGCGCCAGCACGCGACTTTCAGACCCGCGATCAGGCGTTCATCCTGATCGGGCCAAGCCATGCGCATCTGGTATCGCGTCAACACGCTCATAGGCAAAGTATGCCTCAAAACCGGGAAGAGCGCGACAGGATCGCGCGAGACCCTTCACAAACTGGTCCCTCACGGATTTGAAAGTGGTTCTTTCGCATGGGTGCGCGGAGGATTAAAACGCCGCCAGCTTCCCGCGAGGACACCATGCCCATTCCAGAAATACGCGCCGTTCCCTTGCAAGCCGCAGGCGTCGCGCTCGAACCGCTGGCCGAAGCGCATCGCGCGGGGCTCGCGGATGCAGGCGCCGATCCCGCCGTCTGGCGCCATCTACCCTATAATGTCGCGCCGGGTACGCCAGGCGGTCTCGATCGCTGGTTCGACGCGTCGCTGAAGCTCCAGGAAACACATAAAGAGGCGATCTGGGCGGTGCGCGGCCGCGACGGCTCGATTGTCGGTTCGACGCGCTATCTCAACATCGCCGCGGGCGATCTTCGCGTGGAAATCGGCGGCACATGGTATGCGCCCTCCGTCTGGGCGGGCGTCGTCAACCCGGCCTGCAAATTCATGCTGCTCTGCCACGGCTTCGAAACGCTGGGCCTCAACCGCATCGAACTCAAGACCGATGCCCGCAACGCCCGCTCGCAAGCCGCCATCGCCAAACTCGGCGCGATACGGGAAGGCGTCTTCCGCCGTCATATGGTGCTGCCGGACGGGCATATTCGCGATACGGTCTATTTCTCCATCATCCGCGAGGAATGGCCGCAGGCGAAAGCCCGGCTCCAAGAGAGGCTTGCAAGCTTTCCTGCCCCATGCGAGACAACGCCCGTCTGAATTTGGCGGGTTTCCCATGACACGCGCGACGCTTCTCTTCGACCTTGACGGTACGCTGGCCGATACGGCGGGCGATCTCTGCGAGACCATGAATGTGGTGCTGGTCGAGCATGGGCGGCGGCGCGTGCCGGAATCACGTGTGCGGCATCTCGTCGGCGGCGGCGCGCGGCTTCTGCTGGAGCGCGGTTTTGCCGAGACGGGCGAACCGGCGAGCGAGGCGCTTCTCGACCAGACGCTGAAAGAATTCATCGCCTATTACAGCGCCCATATCGCCGACCACACGAAGCTCTGGCCGGGCATTGAGCCGCTGTTGGTGCGGCTTTCCGACGCCGATGTCGGCCTCGCCGTTTGCACCAACAAGGTCGAGCATCTATCGCGACAACTTCTGGCGCAGCTTCGCATCGAGCAATATTTTCCGGTCGTCATCGGCGGCGACACCCTGCCGGTGAAAAAGCCGGACCCGGAGCATTTGTTCGAAGCCGTGCGGCGGCTCGGCGGTGATCTCTCGACGACGATCATGGTCGGCGATAGCGAGACGGATATCGACGCCGCCAAAAATGCGCGCCTGCCCTCCATCTGCGTCAGCTTCGGCTATACGCGCATCCAGGTGCCGGAGCTCGGCGCGGACGTTGTCATCGACCATTTCGATGAATTCCCCTCCGCGCTGGCAAAATTGCTGCCCGCCCAGTTCAGCGACTGGCGCTAGACAATCTTCAGCCTGCGGTCGCCATCTACCAATTCGATGTCGGCATAATCGCAAATGCCCTCGCCGCGCTGAAAAACACTGACGGCAATCAGCCAGATGCGAACGATCCGCGCGGGCGGCGCGCCAATGGCCTTGGCGTAATCCGCTTTCACGGGTCGATCCTCGGCAAGCCAGCGTCCCAGCTCTTTCGGGTTGGAGCGCAGCACCCAATGCGTTTCCACCTTGTCCCAGTATGGCAGCGGGCAGCGGAAGATCGTGCCTTCGGCCAGCGCGCCCGACCACATGTAAGTGAGGTCCTGCCCGTTGTCGAATTCGACGGCGATCGAGAGATAATCATGCGTAGGCTGAATATCTTCCGGCAGGTCGCAAGGCAGCTTATCGGCCTTCCAGCGCCATTTGAGCCGCGTCGCTTCGGTCAGCGCGAAATCCGCCGGGAATTGCAGGATGCCGACATCCTGATGGGTGTGGCAATGAATGTGCCGCCCCTCTCCGTTTGCGACATCGCGATAAATCTCGCCGTCGCCCAAACGCCAGAGATATGTCCAGCCGTCAGGCGTCGCTATCGGATTACGGGCTTGCTCCAGCGCGCGGCCAACGAGCCCCTCGTAGTCGCCAGCACTGGCAAGCGCTTCGAGGCCCTTCGCCGCGCCGTTCTTCCAGACGATCACGCATATGCTGAGCGCGCCTGCGATGCCGCCGCGCGGAAAGGCCGGATCGAAACGGCCCTGCTCATCGGCCCATTCGCCCGGCGGCTTCGCGACGATGAAAAGCGGCCCGCCCTCTTTCACGCGCAGCGAAGCGGCATCGCCGGGCGTTTTGAAAATCGTGCCGTTCTCGCCCGCCCGAAGCCAGACCCCGAGACGCGGGCCGAAGCGCATGTCGAGCGCCTTCGACGCCCAGAGCGTACCCGCGCCTATGACCGTGATTTCGTCGCCGGGTTCCACGACGATCCCCGCCGCAGCCCAGCCGCCTTCATTGGCCTCAAGGTGGCGAATGCTGATCCGGCTCACCTCGGCGGCGGCAGCGGAATGGGCCGCCAATTCACGCATCGCGATGTCGAAAGACGCGCCGCCCGCGGGCCCCAGCGCCCTGGGCTTCAACGATCTGGCCACGCCACGGGCCGCCAGCCTCAGCAACGTCCCCGCCGTCCGCAAACCCGCGCCTGCCATGATTTTCCCCTGCCCTTGCCACGGTCTGTCGCCGTTTTCTCGAGGAGTATACGCAAGGCCGGAGCTCCGCAGCCTCAAAAACGGTCAACACCCGCCGATGCTTGACTTACCGATTGGCCCCAGCCTATAGACGGGCCTTCAGGGCGGTTAGCTCAGTTGGTAGAGCACTGTGTTCACATCGCAGGGGTCGTTGGTTCGAGTCCAATACCGCCCACCATTCCCACCTAAGTTGTTGATTCCAAAGCGACTGAATTTGGCAAAGCCGCTTTGCCGATGATGGCTCGACATGCTCTCGCGGAATGAACGTGCAATCGGCCGCCGGTTACGCCGCGCGCAACCGCTCGGCGTGGAATTTCAGGTGATCGGCGATGACCGTCTGGATGAACCAATAGGAATGGTCGTAGCCCTCGTGGCGGCGCAGCGTCAGTTGCTGACCGGATGCGGCGGATGCCTCTTCCAGCGCCTCGGGGCGTAGCTGACTGTCGAGAAACTGATCGGCCAAACCCTGATCGACGAGGATCGTGCCCGGATAGGGCTTTGCCCGCATCAGCAGGCTTGCGTCCCATGCCTCCCAGCTCTTGCGGTCGGGTCCGAGATAATTCGTGAAGGCTTTCTCTCCCCAAGGCACGGCGACGGGGTTCGAAATCGGCGCCAGCGCGGAGACGGATTGCCAGAGGCCCGGATTGCGCAGCGCCGACGCGAGAGCGCCGTGGCCACCCATCGAATGGCCGAAGATGCCGCGCAGACCCGCGCGCACGGCGAAGTTCTTCTCGATCAGCGTCGGCAGCTCCGCATTTATATAAGAGCCCATGCGGTAATTGCGCGCCCAGGGTTGCGCCGTCGCGTCGAGATAAAAACCCGCGCCGCTACCGAAATCCCATGCGTCATCCTCGCCGGGGAGGCCGAGCCCGCGCGGGCTCGTATCGCAGGCGATGAGCGCAAGGCCGAGTTCGGCGGCCAGACGTTGCGCGCCTGCCTTGATCGTGAAGGTTTCTTCGGTGCAGGTGAGCCCCGCGAGGAAGTAGAGCGCCGGCACGGACTGTTGCTTTGCTTGCGGCGGCGTGAAGACGGCGAAGCGCATCTCCGTGTCCGTCGATTGCGAGGCATGGCTGTAAAAGCCCATGACGCCGCCGAAACAGGCCTGTTCGCTGCGGGTTTCCATGCTGACCAGTTTCCCTTTATGCCGACGCACAAGGGTTGGTTGTCGCCAATGAGGCGCGGACGGTCAAGCCTATCGCCGCAGCGTGTCCGATGGCGACTCGCCGAACATCTGGCGATAGAGGACCGAAAAGCGGCCAAGCTCGAGGAAGCCGTGATCGAGCGCCACTTCGGTGACGCTTGTCGAACCCGGCGGCGCTTCGACCAGCGCGCGGCGTGCCGTCGATAGAGAGGCCAGCCGCAGATAGGTTTTGGGGCCGACGCCGAGTGTCTCCTGAAAGGCGCGATAGAGCGTGCGCCGGGAGATTTTCAATTCGGCGCACAACTCGTTGACGCGAACCGGCTTTTGAAAATGACCCGTCAGATAGTCTTCGACGAGCTTCACGGTCCTGGCGCTCGATGCGGCGGATGCCGGTGGCGAACCGGCCAGCGCCGCATCGGCCAAAGCGTCGAGATAGCTGTCCAGAATTTCGTCGCGCATGAATTTCCGCGCGCGCGCCGACAGTTCCGGTCCGAGTGCGCGCAGCATTGAAATGCATGTCGTCAACTTGCGGCAGGTGGCTTCGCGCATCTCCACCGAGGGTCTATGGCTGCCGATTTCCGACCAGAGATCGTCAAACTCGCAAGCCGCATCGCGCAGCCCCTCCAGTGGCAAGGACACGACGGCATAGGAAGTTCTGCCCCTGAAATGCCCCTCCTGGTGGTGGCCGGGCGGGCAGACGCAGATGTCGCCTTCGATAACTTCATTGTTCCAGTGCGACACCGCGCCATCGGAGTTCAACACGGTGCCGAGGACCACATTCACGGACGGTGCGATGCTCCTGAGACGAACGTCGGCGTCGAAGATGCCGCAACTGAATTGCAGCCCGTCGAGATCGGCATGAAGCAACTCGCCCGTGCAGGCCCCGGGCGCGAGCTGCGTCGCCGCGAAATCCACACCCTGAATAATATTCCGCAGACCCTCGACGCCCGTGATCTTGCCGGTAATCAGAAGTGGCCGCTCCGACGCCATAGCTGCGATGCCCCTCTTCCATGTCGCCAAGTGGCTCAAAGAGCATAGTAGTCGCGAATACTCCCGTAAATAGTCAGTACTTCCTGCTTACTTTTTTGTTAAAAGAAATTAATATATCCAATTAAATAGTCTTGTATTGGCACAAATACTCAAAAAACCATGACGCGTCACTTGCATTGGCGATGGCGCGCGGCCGTGGCCCGGAGGGACATTCGGGCTGGTCCGCATTTTGTCATATTTACGCTACGTCATGGCATTCCCCGCATAGCGCCGATCTGCTGCACTGCGGAAAATGACATAGGTGACGGCGAGTATACGGAGCTCTGCCCAGGCTCTTCGCCATCGCCTTTACTGCCTCCCTTGTCGGGCCAGAAGGTTCGGCAAAAGCCGTCCGATTACCGAGCGCATCGGCGCCCCCACCGGCGCAGTAATCGGGCGGCTCCTGCCTCGCTTAAGCGATGCGGAAAAGCGGAACAACCGAGAATTCAAACGGCGCTTCGAACCAGAAGCAGGCGCCCTCGCCCGGTTTGCCCGCCGCGCCGATCTCGCCGCCCATCAGCGTCACGAGGCTCGAGCTGATCGCAAGACCGAGGCCAGTGCCGCCATAGGTTTTTGAAATCTCGCCATTGGCCTGCACGAAGGGTTTGAAGAGCTTTTCCGCGATCTCATTGGCAAAGCCAATGCCGGTATCTTCGACTTCGAAGCGGATGCGAACGCTTTCGTGCCGGCGGCTCACGACGCGCGAACGCACATCGACCGTGCCGCCTTCGGGCGTGAACTTCAGGGCATTCGAAATGAAATTCGAAAGAACCTGACGCAGACGTCCTTCATCGGCCAACAGCGCCTCGCCGGGAAGTCCGGCATAGTCGATGCTGAGCCTGATGTTCTTTTCGCGCGCCTTTTCCGACCAGAAGAGCAGCGACTCGAAGAGGCCCGCGAATTCAAGCGGCCGTACATCCAATTCAATCTTCTCGGCTTCGATCTTGGAGAAAATCAGCACGTCGTTCAGCACGGTCAGCAGGCCGACCGAAGCGTCGTGAATATATTGCCCGTATTCGCGGGTCTTGGGTTCCTTGCTGATCTGCGTGATGAGATCGGAAAAGCCCATGATCGCATTCATCGGCGTGCGTATTTCGTGGCTCATCGTGGCGAGGAAATCCGACTTAACGCGATTGGCTTCCTCGGCCCGCGTCTTTTCGAGCATCGCCATGCTGAAGGCGGTATCGAGGCGAGCGGTCAGCTCCTGCTCGGCCTGTATCTGCGCGAAGGTCTCGAAATATTTCTGCCGGTTGAAATGCATGATGACGCCCGCCGTGCCGAGCAGCATCGTGCAAAGGATGCCCGAAATCGGATTCAGCAGATGCGCCTGCTCCGCCGCGAAGAGGATCAACGAGAAAGGCAGGATCAGCGCAACGACATTCGACCAGACGCGCATCGTCGGCACCCACGAGCAATGTGTCATCAGGCTCGCGCCAAAGACAATCGCGGTAACGACGAAATTTTCCGGCGCGCCGAACACCCAGTTGTAACCGGCGATTGTGTAGGTGGTGACGGCGGCAACATGGAAGAGCCCGGCTTCGCCCCAGGTCTTTTCCGTATCCACATCGACGATATGTTTCTTGACCGAACGCCGCCAGATCAGCGTGCCGGTATCGATCGCGAGCGCGGCGAGAAACCAGCCAAGCCCGCTGGTGACGCCGTTCGCGGCCACGGTCGTTATGGCGAGCGCGAGGGGAAAGGAGCAGCGGAAGAGATAGAGGCGGTCCTCCATCGATATCCAGTAGAGAAGAACTTTGCGGCGAATATGCTCTTCGGAGTTCATGCGCGCCATTGCCCGTGAAGACTGAGCGCGGAATATCCCGCGCAGCGACATGGATTATCCGCCCACGCTTTTAAGGGGATGTTGCCCGAACCGCTAAAAATGTACTGACATTTTGCGCCCATCGAGCGGCGGCAAGCGAAAAGCGGCGGATTTCCCATCACAACATCGTTAATGTTCCTTCACCATTCGCCGTTTAAACTGGGCGAACAGGCGACTTGGCGCTTGAGGGAGATGGGCGCTTCCCATGAAGGAAAAAGAACTCAGGCTCGCGCTTGTGTGTTACGGCGGCGTTTCGCTCGCCGTCTACATGCATGGCGTGACGAAAGAGATTCTGAAGCTGGTGCGCGCCTCCCGCGTTTATCACGGCGAGGACAATCATGCCCGCCGCCAGACCTCCACTTATTCCGATCTCGACAAAGCGCAAGATCGCGAGCGCGACACCGAAGAAGTCTATTTCGAGCTTCTTCAGGCCATCGGCTCGACGGTCGATCTGCGCGTCTTCGTCGACACGATCGCCGGCGCCTCGGCGGGCGGCATCAACGGCGTGCTTCTCGCCCGTGCGCTGGCCCACGATCTTTCGCTCGACGAGCATCGCAAGATGTGGCTCGAAGAGGCGGACATCCTCGCCCTGATGGACGAGGAGCATATCGCCGGCAAATGGAGCAAGCTCTTCATGAAGCCGGTCTTCTGGGCCATCAACAATCGCTGGCTGTCGCAATTCGCGCCGGATGCGGAAATGCGCCAGAAGCTTCTGCTGTTCACGCGCTCGCGCTGGTTCAAGCCGCCCTTCTCCGGCAAGATCATGTCGACCATGCTGCTGGACGCCTGTCTGGCGATGGAGAAAGGCGCCGTCACCGGCGCGTCGCTCCTGCCCGTCGGCCACAAGCTCCAGCTCATCGTTTCCGTCACCGATTTCTACGGTTACACGCAGGACATCCCCCTGCACGATCCGCCCTCGATCCGCGAGCGCGAGCATCGCCATGTGCTGAAGTTCGATTACATGCAGCATACGGGCGGGCGCACCCAAACCGATTTCGACAGGGCGCATGTGCCGGGGCTCGTTTTCGCGGCGCGCGCGACGTCGTCTTTTCCAGGCGCGTTCCCGCCCGCGCAGATCGGCGAGATCGACCGCGTTCTCGTCGGCCGGCGCGAGAGCTGGCCGACGCGCGCCGAATTTCTGGCCGCGAATTTCAAGCCGCTGATCGCCTCGGGCGCGGATCCGGTGAAGACGTCCTTCATCGACGGCAGCGTGCTCAACAACAAACCGTTCGGCGAGGCCATCGCTTCGCTGCGCGGGCGTCCCGCCTATCGTGAAGTCGATCGCCGCATCGTCTATATCGATCCCGACCCGGAAGGCGGCCATCTCGAAGCAGGCGGCACGGCGCCGGGATTTTTGCACACCATTCGCGGCGCGCTTTCCGACATTCCGCGCAACCAGCCGGTGCGCGACGAACTGGAGTCCGTGCATCAATTCTCCGAACGCGTGCGCCAATATCGACAGATCGTCGGCGCGACACGGCCTCATGTCTCCGAGCGTGTGCGCGGATTGCTGGGCGATGAGCCCAACATCATGCCCACGGCGGAGCGCCTGTCGCAGCTGCGCAACGACGCCAACAGCAAGGCCGCCGTCGAAGCAGGCTATGCCTATGACGGCTATATCCAGCTGAAGGTCAGTTCGGTTCTCGACCGGCTGACGCTTTTCATCGCCGAGACGAGCGGCGTGGTCCACAGCCCGAGCAAATATCTCGCCCTGTCGCGCGCCGTCGAAGCCTGGGCGAAATGCCGAAACATATTCCCCGTCCAATGGACGCGTGTGGAAGGCCATGTCGCAACGCCGACGGCGCAAACCTCATGGGTGCGCTTCCTTCGCGACTTCGACCTGAGCTTCCGCGTCCGGCGTTTGCGTTTCGTCGTCCGGCGTCTCAACGAACTCTATGAGGAAAGCGCCGGTGCCCCGGACCACACGGGCGCGCTCGATGAATTCAAGGCGAGCGTCTACGAGAGCCTCGAGCTGTTGAACTCGCGCCCCGCCAACAGCATCCGCACACCCGAAATCAAGAAGCTGTGCGCCCAGATATTCGATGACGGGATTGCGGAACCCTCTGAAATAGAGGCGCTGGTGCAGGCCATGGGCCCGGCGCTCAATCTTGTCGGCGCGGATCAGGTGATCGACCAGAGTTTCGCCATCATGTCGCAGAGCTATCTGCCCTATGCGCCCCGGCTCGAATTGATGCAGGCCTATGTCGGCTTTCCATTCTTCGACGTTCTGACCTTGCCGCTCAACAAGTGGAACGACCTCGACGACGTCGACACGATGCAGGTCGATCGCATCAGCCCGGAAGACGCCAAGGCCATTCGCAAAGGCGGCGCGCAGGCGACGCTGATGGGCCGCAATCTCGGTCACTTCGCCGCCTTCTTCAGCCGGCGGGCGCGCGAGAACGATTATCTCTGGGGTCGCCTCCATGCGGCCGACCGTCTTGTCGATATCGTTTCCAGCGCAGGTGCGGCGGCGAATGCGACCAGCGGCATGGATTTCACCAATCTCAAAGCGCGACTTTTCCGCTCGATCCTGAAAGCCGAACGCCCTTTCCTCACCAGCGTGCCGGACCTTATCGCCGACATCGAACGCGAGCTGACCGCGCGTTTCGGCGTCGAAGAGGCAGACGCATCGCCGGAAGCACGGCCCGTCGCGGCAGAAGCGGCAGCGGAAGCTGCTGCTGCCGACTAGCTCACCTCGCCCCCGACATAGCCTCGCAAGGCGACAGGTCCTGCGCACCCGAAGGCAGCGCCGCCGTGCGGCTCGCCATCCAGGCTTCGATGTCTTTCCAGACCACTTCGCGTTGCAGATCGCGCAACAGCATGTGATAGCCGTTCTTGTAACAAGCCGCCGTCACATTGACCTTCGCCGCCCGCATCGTGTTGAGCGAATCCGCGACGGGAATGGGCGGCACGATTTCATCATGCGCGCCATACATCAGCAGCACCGGCACGTTGATATGGGGCGCGGCGGCGGCGGCTTCGTCCATCAGTTCGACGAGCCCGTAGATCGTGCCGATCTGCGTCCCCTTGATGACCAGAGGATCGCGCCCCAGCGCTTTCAGCATTTCGATATTGTCGGAAGGGCGAATATTGAGGCCGCTTCCCGTCACCGTCAGACCGGGCAGCGAATGAGCGCTCATCCAGAGCACGGTCTCATAAAAGGCGTTCATCTCGCGCCAGCCCCAGACGGCGGGCGCGGCGAGAATGACGCCATCGACCTTTGGCGGATTGGGCGCTGTGAAGGCGCGCATGGCGACCGCGCCGCCCATGCTTTCGCCGAGGAGATAGACCGGCAAATCCGGGTGCTGCTCGCGCACCAGCGCGATGACGGAGTTGAGATCGTCGGCCATGCGCGCGCCGCCCGCCCACAGGCCGCGTCCCGGCGCACGCCCGAAGCCGCGCTGGTCGTAGGCATAAACCGTCACGCCGCGCTGCTGGAACCAGCGGCCCGGCATATCGAAGGCATTCTCGTAATCGTTCATGCCGTGCAGGCCGACGATGACCGCATGCGGTTGCGCCGCCGACCAGACATGCAGCGGCAGGCGCGCGCCATCCGAGGCGACGATGTTCGTCTGCTCGATACGCGGCGTATAGGCCGCCGTGCCGGTCGTCATCAAGCGCGGCGCGCAGCCGAAACCCAGCGTCGCGACGAGGGCCGAGCCGAGCAGAAGCCGGGACACACGCTTCATCCTTTGCCTTGTACTTTCTTCATGGCCTTCCCGCCTATCAGCCCACGTATCTTCTTGCGCAACACGGGCAGAACGTCCTCTTCGAACCATGGGTTTTTCCTGATCCAGGCGTTATTACGCCATGAGGGATGTGGCAACGGTATGGCATGGGGGCCGTAGTCCCGCCACGCCGCGACCGTTTGAGTGAGATTGGGTTTGGCGCGCGAACCCAGATGCCAGGCTTGCGCATATTGGCCGACCAGCAGCAGCAATTCCACCTGCGGCATCAGCGCGAAAAGATCCGCATGCCACTGGGGCGCGCATTCGCGGCGCGGTGGCAGGTCGCCGCCCTTGGCGTCGAGGCCGGGAAAACAGAAACCCATTCCCACAATGGCGATTTTGGAGGTGTCGTAGAATTCGTCGGAGGTGACGCCCATCCAGCCGCGCAAGCGGTCGCCGCTCGGATCGGTGAACGGCACGCCGGAGGCGTGAACCCGCGTGCCCGGCGCCTGCGCGGCAATGCAGATACGCGCCGTCGATGAGACGCGCAGGACAGGCCGCGGCTCATGCGGCAGCGGTTTGCCGATGGGATTTTCAATGCAAATCCGGCAGGCGCGGATGTCGGCGACGAGCTTGTCGAGGCGTGTCGGCATAAAATCAATATAGCCTAGCTGACATCCTTCAGCATATTGCGCGCGATGATGACCTGCTGCACCTGGCTGGTGCCTTCATAGATGCGGAAGATACGCACGTCGCGATAGAAGCGCTCGATGCCATAGTCGGCGACATAGCCCGCGCCGCCATGGATCTGCACAGCCCGGTCGGCGATGCGGCCCACGGCTTCCGAACAGAAGAGCTTGGTGCAGGAGCTTTCGGTCGCCACGTCCTCGCCCGCGTCGCGGCGCTTGGCGGCGTCGAGCACCATGCAACGGCCCGCATAATGTTCCATCTTCGAATCCGCCAGCATCGCCTGCACCAGTTGCAGATTGCCGATGGGCGCGCCGAACTGCTTGCGCTCGGCGGCATATTTCGTCGAATCCGTCACAAGACGATCCGCGACGCCCATGCAGACCGCCGATATGTGTAGGCGTCCGCGTTCCAGCACCTGCATCGCGGTGATGAAGCCCCTGCCCTCCTTGTCGCCAAGCAGGCACGAAGCGGGAATACGCGCATTGTCGAAGATCACGTCGCAAATATGCGCGCCCTGCTGGCCCATCTTCTTTTCGGGCTTGCCGATGGAAATGCCCGGAATGTCGCGCGGCACGATAAAAGCCGAGACGCCCTTTGCGCCCGGCGTCTTCGGATCAGTGCGCGCCAGCAGCGTGAAGGCATGCGCCTTGTTGGCATTGGTGATGAAACGTTTGGTGCCGTTGACGACATAGTGGTCGCCGTCCCTGATCGCCGTCGTCTTCAGCGAAGCCGCATCCGATCCTGCTTCGGGCTCCGTCAGCGCGAAGCTGATGATAACCTCGCCGCTGGCGATCTTCGGGAGCCATTCGGTCTTCTGGTCCTCGCGGCCATGCATGACAATGCCCTGACTGCCGATGCCGACATTGGTGCCGATGACCGAGCGGAAGGCGGGCGAGGTACGGCCCAACTCAAACATCAGGAGGCATTCCTCCTCCATGTTGAGGCCGAGGCCGCCATATTCGACCGGCACCGAAATCCCGAAAAGGCCAAGTTCCTTCATCTCATCGACGATCTCGGCGGGCACGGCGTCGTCTTCCGACACCTTGTCCTCGATGGGGCGCAAGCGCTCATCGACGAAGCGCCGGACGGAGGAAATGAGTTGTTCGCGGGTTTCGGCGTCGAGGGCCATGTTCGCTCCGGCTTGAAAGTCAGGTCGGAGCGGAATTTAGGCTATGGGACCGAGGGGGGTCAAAGGCTGAAAAAGCACGAGGCCTCGCAGCTCAGAATGCGGCCATTTCAGTCGCAAAACGTTCGGTGGCCGAAAGCGGCTTATAGGAGGTCACCGTGAAAATGCGGTCGGTGCGCTCGCCCTCGACGGAGAGCGGCATATAGGCGGCTTCGAAGGTCATATGCCCGCGTCCGGCAAATTCCATGGTGCCGCCAACGCCGACGGGGCGGCGCAGCAGCGCCACCGCCTTGTAGAGCTCATGCAGCATCGATCCGAAATGCGGCAGCGTCTCATCGATGTCCAGCACCTGACGGCCACGGAAATTGGCGCCATGAGAATGGGCGACCTCTTCGCCGATCAGCCGATAGGTCAGCTTGAAGGGATCGTGATCGACCTGGAGCATCATCAGGTTCGGCATGTGGCGGGCAAAGTCGATGGGATCGATGTCCTGTGGCGAGGGCATCAGGCGGTCGCCGCGTTTGGCGTACCAGTAGTTCAGCACTTCGAGAACCATCGGGTCGGTCAGGTCCCGGAGCTTGCGAAGGCCCGCGCCGTCGGCGCCGGCATCGGCAATCAGGTTTTCGTAATATTCTTTCACAAACGCCCTCCCCTACGCCGCGCGTCTCATCGAGGCGATTCCCGGACATTAATGAGCAAGACCTAATCGGAAGTGAACAGGGGTGTGTGTGCGCCTATGTTCCTGATAAGAGACACCTCAAATCGGAACATATCTCTCAGGATTCATTACCGAATGTCGAAATTACCGAGCGCGAAACTTGCCGGCGCGGGCTTCACGGGCTGGGAGGGAACCGATCCTTTTGAAGATCACGCAGGCCCTTATTTCTCGCGCAAAACCGAAGCCGGCGACGTTATCTGCGCTTTCGAGGCGCTGCCCGTTCATTGCAACGGCGGCGGCTTCATGCATGGCGGCGCGCTGATGACCTTCGCGGATTATTCGCTCTTTGCCATCGGCGGCGATGTGTTGAACGGCCCCTGCGTCACGGTGTCCTTCAATGCGGAATTCACGGCCTCCGCGCCTCCCGGCGTCACCATCTATTCACGCGGCGAAGTTGTGCAAAACACCAGCAGCATGGTTTTTCTGCGCGGGCAGGTCTATGTCGAAGAGGGCGAGACGACCCGGACGCTGTTGAATTTCAGCGGCATCGTCAAACGCATCAAGCGCCGCCCCGCCTAGCGCGAGCCGTTCTGGCCACAGCCAATCTGGCCGAGGCTAATCTGGCCAAAGCCAATCAGGAAAGAGGTTCGATGGTCACTCTCAGCGTTCTCGATCAGTCCCCGATCCGCAAAGGCGGCACGGCGGCGGAAGCGCTCGCCAACACCATCGATCTCGCGCGCCACGCCGAGCGTCTCGGCTATCGGCGCTACTGGCTTGCCGAACATCACAATACCTCGTCCTTTGCCGGCTCCGCGCCGGAAATCATGATCGCCGCCGTCGCGGCGGCAACGTCGCATATTCATGTCGGCTCGGCGGGCGTCATGCTGCCGCATTACAGCCCGCTGAAAGTCGCGGAACTTTTCCGCCTGCTCGAAACGCTTTATCCCGGCCGCATCGATCTCGGTCTTGGCCGCGCGCCGGGGTCGGATCAGCGCACCTCGCGCGCGCTCCAGCCCGGACCGCAGGCCTACCCCATCGACGTCTTTCCGCAGCAAGTCGAATTGCTGATCCAGTTCCTCGAAGATTCCACGGGGCTTGGCGGCGAACTCGGCGGCTTTCCCATCGGCCATCCCTATACGGGCATTCACGCGACGCCGCGCGGGCCGGGATTGCCGGAACTCTGGATGCTCGGCTCCGGCGGCGACGGCGCGGCCTATGCCGCACAATTCGGCATGGCCTATTGCTTCGCGCATTTCATCAATCAGGATGCGGGCACGGAACCACTCGAAATCTACCGGCGGAATTTCAGGCCCTCGCGCCAGCTCGCCTCGCCGCATGGCTCCATCGGCGTCTCGGTGACAGTTGCCGAAACCGAGGAAGAAGCGCGACGGATTTCAGCGCCGCGCAATTTGTGGATATTGCATCTCCTGCAAAATCGTGCGGGCGCCTTCCCCACCATCGAAGAGGCGCAGGCCTATAATTATTCGGATGAAGAGAAGGTGATGCTGCGCGCCGTCGAACGGCGCGGCATCGTCGGCACGCCGGAACAGGTGCGCGGTCGCCTGCTGCAAATGGGCGCCGAATATGGCGTCGATGATTTCGTCGTCCTGACCATCACTTACGATCAGGCCGACCGCATTCGGTCCTACGAATTGCTGGCGCAAGCCTTCGGCATTTCCTGAACGTCAGGCCGCCTTGGCGGCCTTGCGCGCGATCCTCCGGTCGAGCGCCGAGCGCAACCGCGCCTGGCGTTCATGGGTGATCGGATATTGCCAGATGACGATGGTCGAGATCACCCAAAGCGCCAGCGGCACCATGCAATACATCGCCGTCAGCGCGAAAAGCGAGGCGCTCGAATTTGTGTGCGACTGCGGATTGAAACCGATCCAACCGAGGATCGGCAAGGCGATGCCCACACCCGCCGCTTCGAAAATCTTCCGCACCATCGCAAGGAAAGCGAAGAGAAACGCCGTGCGCTGCTCGCCGCTTTTAATCATGTCGAGATCGCAGACGTCGGCGAGAATGGATTGGCCGAGGATCGGCGCGGCGCCAATGGTGAAGCCCTGGATCAGCGTGATGAAAAGCATGGCCGGAAACACGGCTTCGGGATGGATGGGCTTCACCACATAGATGACGATCGGCACGAAGGCGAAAGCGAAAAGGCTGATAAAGCCCGCGACGCCGATGCCCTTATGCTTGCCGATCTTGCCGCCGATCTTCACCCAGAAAGGCGAGCCGACGACGCCTGCGAAGAAGAGCACGAAAATCAGGATCGAACTGCCTGCGCCCAGTTGCGCGACATGCTCGAAGAACAGCACCGCCACGCCCGCATTGATCGAGCCCGCCAGCGCGCCAATGATCGTCGCAAGCAGCACGATGCGCAGCGGCCCGTTGCGCATGGCGATGCGCATGCCGACCATGAAGGAAATCGGCGTGCTGATCTGCACGGCAGGTTCCGGCACGGAGCGCAGCAGAACGATGAGACAGATCGGCAGCATGCCTGCCGTCAGCCAGCCCAGCGCCGCCATGGCCTGACGGCTCGCCGCGCTCGCATCGCCGCCGCCGCGGCTGGCGATGATCGGCACGGTGATCGCAACGAGAAGACCGATCAGCAGAAAAATCTGGCGGCTGCCGGTGATGCGGTTGCGTTCGTGATAATCCTCCGAAAGCTCCGCGCCCCATGCGCCGTAAGGAATTTCGATCAGCGTGTAGCCGAAATAAATCGCCGCGATCCAGATGAGCAAATAGGCGTTGCTCACTTCCACCTGCGGAATGAAGAGCATCAGCGAGGAGAGCGCCATCACGATGACGCCGCCGATGATCCACGGACGCCGTCTGCCCCAGGGCGTATGCGTGCGGTCGCTCCAGCGGCCGATGAAGGGATCGACAACGACGTCGCTCAAACGCGCCAGCATCAAAATGAAGCCGACGGCGGTGAGGCTGAGCCCCAGCGTGCCTGAATAGAAAGGCGGGATATAGATCGCCAAAGGCAACCCGATCACCGCCATCGGTACGACAAGTTGCCCATAGGCGAAAAGTTGCCAGCGGCTCAGCTTGTGAGCGCCAATCGGTCCCGCATCCATACCCGACGTCCTCCCCGACGATCGTTTTAGTAAATTGACTGTACTATCTGCCGGACCCGGCCCGCAATGCCGACAACCAACATTAGATGAATTCTGCTTTCAGCCTGCGTTCATGCGCGGGCTTCTAGTTTCATCCTGTCTGAAGCCCGAAGGCCGATGACAAAGGCCTCTCCCCAATTCATTCGGTGCTCGGGGGAGGCGTGATGGCGGCGTCCAGACCGTACCCCATGGACGCCGTCATTCATTTTCCGCCACGTCTGCCTATGCCGCCGCGCTTTCCCGCGCCGAAACGCGGGCGTGCCAGGCTTTCAGGTGCGGGCAATCATCGGGGATTTCAAGCCCGATGAATTTTGCGAAATCGATTGTGCAGAGCGCCGAGATGTCGGCCACCGAATAATGCGCGCCGGCAATGAAATCGCGGCCTGCAATATCGCCGTCGAGCCATTTCATCGCCTTGAAGGCCGTTTCCCGGTTCGCTTCGCCGAAATCGCGGAACTGCTTCACGATCTTGGAGGTGCGGGCGTCGGCGTGACGCCAGACATTGCCGATGGGCGTCATCACCGCGAATTCGATGCGGCGGATCCACATGTCGATTTGCGCGACCTCGACCGGCGTCCTGCCGAAGAGTGCCGGTTCGGGATGCAGCGCCTCGAAATAACGGCAGATCGAAATGCTTTCCGAAATATGCGTGCCGTCATCGAGTTCCAGCACCGGCACCTGCCCCAGCGAGTTCTTCTCCTTGAACTCCGGCGCCTTGTGCTCGCCCTTCATCAGCGAGATCGGCTGATAATCGACCTTGATGCCCTTCTCGGCCAGAAAAATCCGTACGCGGCGCGGATTGGGCGCCGGATTGGCGACGTCGTAAATCTTCAATGCATCCTCCCTTTTCTTTTTCGTCATGGCGGCTCGCACTCATTCCCTCTCTCCTCATCCTGAGGAGCATTCGCATCGCGAATGTGTCTCGAAGGATCAGGCCCGTGAGCTCGACGGCCTCGCCCTTCGAGACGCGACGCGTTCCGCATCGCTCCTCAGGGTGAGGAGCTTGGTTGGAAACCGCCTCTCAAACCCCTCAGGCAATCAACCCGATCACCGCCCCCGTCATCGAGGTCGCCAGCGTGCCCGAGACGATGGCGCGCGTGCCGAGCGTTACGATGTCCGAGCGGCGAGACGGCGCGAGTGCGGTCAGTCCGCCGATCAGAATGCCGACGCTGCCGAGATTGGCAAAGCCGCATAGCGCATAGATCATGATGAGCGCCGAGCGCGGGCTCAGAGCGCCCGCCGGAAGTTGCGCCAGATTGATATAGGCGATGAACTCGTTGAGGATCGTCTTCGTCCCCATCAACTGCCCCGCCGTTTCCATCTCGCCGGCAGGCACGCCCATCAGCCAGACAAGCGGCGCGAAGGCCCAGCCGAAGAACCGCTGCAAGGTCATCGGCGCGCCCCAGAGATCGGGAAACGCGCCGAGGATGATGTTGGCCAGCGCGACCAGCGCCACCATGACGATCAGCATGGCGAGAATATTGAGCAGCAGATAAAGCCCGTCGACCGTGCCACGCGTCACCGCATCCATGCTGCTTTCATACTGGACCAGCGGCGCGCCTTCGGCGACGCCCGTGCCCGCGAAATCCTTGTCTTCCGGCACCATCAGCCGCGCCACCGTGATGCCCGCCGGAAGCGAGATCAGCGAGGCGACGAGAATTTGCCCGAGCGCGCCGTGGATCACGGGTTCCAGCACGCTCGCATAAAGCACCAGCACCGTGCCCGAGACGGAGGCGAGGCCGACCGTCATCATCATAAAGAGTTCGGCCCGCGTCATGCGTTCGAGATAAGGCCGGATCAGCAGCGGCGCCTCGACCATGCCGACGAACATGGTGGAGGCGGAGGCAAGCCCCACCGCGCCGCCGATGCCCATGCTGCGCTGAAGCAGAAAGGCAAAGCCCCGCGTCACGGCGGGCAACACGCGCCAGTGCCAGAGCAGCGCCGAGAGCGCCGACATGACGAGGACCAGCGGCAAGGCCTGAAAGCCCAACACAAAGGCGTTGGCCGGGTGCGTCACATCGTAAGGGGCTGGCCCGCCGCCCAGATAGCCGAAGACGAAGCCCGTGCCCGCGCGCGTCGCTTCCGTCAGCGCATCCACCGCCGCGTTGAGCGCCAGCAAACCGGCCTGCGCGGCGGGCAGCTTCAGCATCAATAAAGCCACCCCGATCTGGATCGCCACCCCGGTCAAAACCTGCCTGAGCGAAAAGGCCCCGCGCCGCTCGCTCAAGCCCCAGGCCATGCAAACAAGGACCGCGAGCCCAAAGGCGCTTTGGAAGGACAGCCAGGGCATGAAAGGCTCCGAACGGAGGAAAGGCGGGTGTGAAATCGGCTCACATCATAGGGAGACCGAAGGCTCACGCAACGCTCTCCCGCCCCTCCCCGGCAGTCCTTGACCCTCATGCGAGCTTTATGCACAACTCCCTCCCGAACCTTCATCGGGCCGCTCCCCGGAGCCCGTGCCCGCCCCCATAACAGACCAACGGGAGATACCCCATGAGCATTCGTTTTGACGGCAAGGTCGCCATTGTGACCGGCGCGGGCGGCGGTCTTGGCCGCAGCCACGCCCTTGAGCTGGCGCGTCGCGGCGCGAAGGTCGTCGTCAACGATCTCGGCGGTTCGCGCGACGGCACGGGCGCCCATTCGGAAGCGGCCAAGGCCGTTGTCGATGAAATCAAGGCGCTGGGCGGCGAGGCCATGGCCAACGGCTCGAGCGTCACGGACGACGCCGGCGTCGCCAACATGGTCAAGCAGACGATGGAAGCCTATGGCCGCATCGACATCCTTATCAACAATGCGGGCATCCTGCGCGACAAGTCGTTCTCGAAGATGACGATGGAAGACTTCCAGCTCGTCGTCGACGTGCATCTGATGGGCACCGTGAAGCCGACCAAAGCCGTCTGGGAAATCATGAAGGCCCAGAACTATGGCCGCATCGTTGTCACCGCATCGTCCACCGGCCTTTACGGCAATTTCGGCCAGACGAATTACGGCGCGGCCAAGCTCGCCGTCGTCGGCTTCATCAACACGCTGAAGCTCGAAGGCCAGAAGAACAACATCCATTGCAACGCGCTGGCCCCCGTCGCCTATACGCGCATGACGTCGGATCTGATGCCGCCGGAAACCGAACAGATGCTGACGCCGGAAAGCGTCTCGCCGGGCGTCATGTTCCTCGTCTCGGAAAACGCCCCGACCGGCATGATCCTCTGCGCGGGCGCCGGCGTCTTCGCCGCCACGCGCATGGAAGAAGCCGAAGGCATCTTCCTCGGCCGCGAAGGTCTGACGGCTGAAAAAGTCGAAGAGAACTGGGCCAAGATCACCGACTTCTCGAACGCCACGCCTTACTTCATGGGCGGCGAACAGACCGGCAAGTTCTTCAAGCTCGCCACCGGCGGCAAGTAAACAACTCCGGCTGCACATGAATCAGGGGAGCCTCCGGGCTCCCCTTTTTCGTCATCGGAACACCGGCTGCAAAGTGCCCAGAAGGCTTGCCGCGCCGAGCACCGCCAGCGAGAGGCCGATCTCGATCGTCACGACACGCCGCAAACGCGCCCTGCCCTCGCGCAGGAGGGCGAGACCGGGCGCGAGGCGGAAGCGGTTGATCGCGGCGCAGATCAACATGCCGCCGACCAGCGCGAGTTTTGCCAGCAGCACCTGCCCGTAGGTTGTGAAAAAGAGTCCCGAAAATCCACCCACAAGCAGCCAGCCATTGATAAGCCCGCTGGCCACGACAAAGGCGACCGCCAGAGAACCGAGCGGCGCAAAAAGCTGCGTGGCTTCAACGGCGAGCGCGTCGCCTTCCGCGCTCACCGGCTGTCTCAGCGCGATTATCAGAGGCGGCAAGGCGCCGATCCATGCGCCGCCGGCCAGCAGGTGAACCATCTGGCTCAACGGGTGCAGCCAGCCATTGTCCATCAGCGCATGACCGGTGAGCGCGAGGCTGCCCAGAAAGATCGCGGCAAGCCCGGTGACGACGCCATAGGCGCTGCGCGACGGCAAAGCCTGAACGAGAAGCATCAGCATCAGGCTGATCGTCAGGCGCACCGCCCAGAGATGGCCGAAATATGTGTCGGTGACGACGGCGAAAAGAACCGAGGGGTTCAAGGCATCAGACCAACCGGTGCCGAAATTCGCAGCCTCCAGCATCAGCCATCCGGCAGCGGATATCCAGGCAAAGAGCGCCGCCATGCGCAGACACCGCACCAGCGCGGCGTCGAGCGCGGTGGCCCGGCTCAGAAGAAGCCGGAACAGGCTTCCTCCGAACAGGGTCATCGCGGTCGCAAATTGCACGGTCGCGCAGAGAACGAGAGCAACTTCCATTCAGGGCATGATCTCGAATGTGAAATGGCCCTGCGTCTTGTGCGTGTCGATGGAGACGGCGCGCCATTCGACGCTGTAGTCGCCGCCTTTGAGCGGCGCCTTCGGCGTCAGCACCAGATGCTTGGCGTCCTTCGGGTCGAGCGCCGAGGCGGCATCGACAGGCTTGCCATCGTGATCGGCAAGCGAGGCTTTCGAGAAACGCGCTTCCAGCGCCTCGCTGTAATGCAGGTCGATATGCGTAACAGGCGCGGCAGGCATCGAGCCTGCGGCGGGGTCCGATTTTTCGAGATGCGCATGGGCGAAGGCGGGAAACGCGACGAGGCTGGCGCAGGCGAGCGCAAGAAACCCTTTCAGGGGACGGTTCATGTTGAAATCCTTCAAAGACTGGAATGCCAAAACACCGGTGCGGGCAATTGTCCGCCACCGGAGCGAGATCGTCAGGCCGCAATCCAGAGAGAAGGAGGCGCGCGAGGTCGAGCCTCAGATTGCAGATGTTCGCTCAATCGCCTTGTCGTGGCGGATGGTTTCGCCCATGCCATTTCCGTGCGGCGCAGAACGAGCAGCAGCAGGCCCGACCCCATAACGAGCGTCACCGTCGCAAAGAGCGAACAGATCGGACAGGTCGGGAAGAGAGCGGGCTTGCCGTCCTTCCCTGCGGCGGCGCGTTCGGCGATCCCGTCGCCGGTGCAGATGGCCGTCAGCGCGGCCAGCAACGCGGCTTCGCTGAAAGCCGGAGCGGCAATGGCCGTCGGCGCTTTATGGCCCATCGGCATCATGTGTCCGCCGAGCGCGCCCATATGCGCCACGGACAACAGGACGTTGAGCGCGAACGACACTGTCGCCAACGTCCAACCCAGCCGTTCCCAAATGCTGCGCATCGCCAGAGCCTCTCGTGGCGCTTTCGTGGCGCCGGGCGAAGGATACGCCTGCATCGCGCTTCCGTCCCAGCGCCAAAAAGGCGCATGAGCGTTCAATCGGATGCGATGGTCTTCTCCAGCCGCCACACCACCACCGGCACCCGGCCCTCCATATGGCCGAGGCTATGGTCCACTTCGCCGGCGACTTCCCAGCCGTGCTTTTCGTAGAAAGCCCGCGCGCGATTGTTGCCCTTGCGGCATTGCAGCCAGATGCGCTTGTGGCCCTGCGCCCGCAGTGCCTCCTCGGCGGCGGCCAGAACCAGCGGCGCGACGCCGCGTCCATGCCAGGCGGGCAGCACGAAGACCTGCCCTATCCCGTCATCTTCCCAGCTTGCAAAACCAACCACGCGGCCGCCGTCGCAAGCCGCGACGCAGTTCGGCAAAGCCGTCGCGATGCGTTCGTCGAAAAACCGGATGGGACGCCGCGTCGCCACATCCGGGTCGAGCGCCGCATGGCTTTCATGCCAACCGTCATGCCAAACGCGAGCGAGCGCCGGAATGTCTCCGGCGCTCGCTGGTCTCAAAGTGATGTCAGGCGCGTCGCTCAAAGTCCGAGGACCGCCTTCGCCATGATGTTGCGCTGAACTTCGTTCGAGCCCGCATAGATCGAGGCTTTGCGCAGCGAGAAGTAGTAAGGCGCCGTCGTCATCGCATAAGCGGGTCCGACCGTCGGCTCGTTCGTCTCCGCCATCCCGTCCTCGACGAAGGGCGTGATGTAGGAACCCACGGCTTCCACCGCGAGCTGCGAGATCGCCTGCTGGATTTCTGTGCCGCGGCACTTCAGCAGCGAGCTTTCAGGGCCGACATTGCCGCCGGTCGAAAGCGCCGAGAAGATACGCAGTTCGGTGAATTCCATCGCCACGATCTGCGCGTTGAGATCGGCCGCCGTCGCCTGAAACTCCGGCTGATCGGCCAGCGTCTGATCGCCCACTTTCGTGTCGGCGGCGATCTGCCGCACCTTCTTCAGCGCGCGATAAAGGCCCGCCGAATAAGGGTTTCCGCGCTCGAACTCGAGCAGATACTTGGCGTAGGTCCAACCCTTGTTCTCTTCGCCGATCCGGTTTTCCATCGGCACCTTCACGTCGGTGAAGAAGACCTGATTGACTTCCTGATGCGGCGCGGGCGTTCCGTCGAGCAGGATCAGCGGCTCGACCTTCACACCCGGCGTCTTCATGTCGATCAGCAGGAACGAGATGCCTTCCTGCGGCTTGCCCTCTTTCGAGGTCCGCACCAGACAGAAAATCCAGTCCGCCCACTGCGCCACGGAGGTCCAGATTTTCGATCCGTTGACGAGATAGTGGTCGCCCTTGTTCTCGGCCTTGGTCTGCAGCGAGGCGAGATCGGAGCCCGCTCCCGGCTCCGAATAGCCCTGACACCACAGAACATTCGTCTCGAGAATATCCGGCAGGAAGCGCTTCTTCTGCTCGGGCGTTCCGAATTTCATGATGACGGGCGCCACCATGGTCGGACCGAAAGGCACCGTATGGGGAACGCCGGCACGGCCCATCTCGACGTCGAAGATATATTTCTGCGACGTCGAAAAACCCGGACCGCCATATTCCACCGGCCAGTTGGGTGCGAGCCAGCCCTTCTTCGCCAAGGACTTCTGCCACTGAACATGGCTCGCCTTGTCGATATAGCCATGCTTTGAGCGCGCATGTTTGGCGCGCATCGCAGGCGTATAGGCTTCCTCGATGAAGGAGCGCACGTCCTTGCGGAACGCTTCGTCTTCCGTGCTGAAATTCAGATCCATGGGATCGCCTTATCCAATCTTTTCGGCGAAGACGAGGCTCGGCGCGCCGCCGAGAAGTCCGCCGAACTTTGCGCCAGCCGCCTTGAAGTATTCCGACTTGCCATGCGCGTCGAGATCGGCCTGCGTCGCATATTGTTCCATGATGATGTAGGTCGAGCCGTCCGACTTCGACTTGAAGAAGTCGTATTGCAGGCAGCCCTTTTCATTGGCGAGAACCTGCGAGCGCAGACCGCCGAAAATCGTCTCGAATTCCGCTTCCTTGCCCGCCTGAATTTTCAGCGTGGCGACGAGACCGATGGTGGCCATGTGTTTCTCCCGGTTTGTTGGTTTCTGAGTTCGAATTGCCGCGACTTTAGGGGGATTAAGGCCTCGCATCAACGGCCAGAGAAAAGGGATGCCGTTCGGGAATGAACAGCAGTCGCCATATTTTCAGTGTCATCCCGGGCTTGTCCCGGGATCCAGGGGCTCCAGCACGGAGCGAGCGGCTACTGGACCCCGGCACGAGGCCGGGGTGACAGCAATTTTTTGCCGCAAGCCTTCCCTCACTCCCCCTTGTAGTCCGCAGGCCGCTTTTCAAAGAAGGCGTCCAGCGCCTCCTTATGGTCGCTCGTGTGGTGCGCCAGCGCCTGCATCGAGGCCGAAAGCTCCATGATGTTGTCGAAGCTCGTCATCATGCCCTGACGCAGAAGCTGCTTCGTCATGCGCAGCACGTCCGGCGCCTGGCCGCAAATCTTGTCGGCCACGGTCCGTGCGCGCGCCATAAGATCGGCGGCGGGTACGACCTCCGAAACGAGACCCCATTCCTTGGCCGTCTTCGCGTCGATCGTGTCGCCCGTGTAGAGAAGCTCGCTCGCCCGCGCCATGCCGATGATGCGCGGCAGCAGCCATGCGCCGCCGTCGCCGGGGATCAGACCGATCTTCAGGAAGGTCGCGCCGAAGATCGCCGTGTCGGCCGCGATGCGCGTGTCGCAAAGGCAGGCGACGTCATTGCCAAGCCCGATGGCCGGGCCGTTGACCGCCGCGATCACCGGCACCTCGATGCCCCAGACGGAGCGCACGATCCGGTGGATTCCGCCGCGATAGCGTTCGCGGATATGGACGCCGGGTCCGCCGAAGCCTTCGGAGCCCTCGCGCATCGCCTTCACATTGCCGCCAGCCGAGAAAGCCTTGCCCGCGCCCGTCAGGATGACGCAGCGGACGCCCCGGTCGGCGTTGATGCGCGCCACCGCGTCCGTGAAATTCTCCGGGTCGTCGGCCGCGCCCAGCGGATTGCGGCTTTCAGGGCGGTTGATGGTCAATGTGACCACGGGGCCTGCTTTTTCAAACAGCAGCGCATCAGTCATATCGGGACGCTCCTCTGGTGGGCGCAAACAGCAAAGGATTGCGCCTCGTTCTAATGACGGAATTCCGCGATGGAAGCTTCAGTTAACCATGTGTCGGAAAGCCTTATTAATAATTTTAGACGACCTTGAGCATAGACGGAATGAGGGATTCGGCAGACGCGTGTGGGCGTGTCCTTATCTCTCCTCGCTGACGATAGGGCATTGGGCAAATGACACTGGAAGACGCGCCGCAACGCGCCGGACATATCCGGTCGGCAGGCGATATCACTTCCAAAACCGGCGCGGTGGCGCGGGCGCTCGATCGGCTGCGCGTCGCGTTCAGCGGCGCGTCCGAAGTCACGACCGCCGAGGCCAGCCTCGCGCAATTGCGCACATTGGCCGAATTGCAGATCAGCATGCCCATTGCGCTGCCGCTTCTCATCGCAGCCTTCGCCGCAAGCCTCTATTCGATGGTTGACTGGTGGAAGCTCGTCATCTGGACGGCGGGAATGTCCGGCCTGCACCTCTACGCCGTCTATAACGCGCGCAACTATCTTGGCGCCGCGCCCGAGCCTTCCGACCTTCGTTACTGGTCGTCGCGTTTTGAGTGCTTCAGTCTCGCTTTCAGCATCGGTTTTTCGTCGATCCTGTTTTTCTTCTGGGTCCCGGAAAGCATGATCTACCAGAACTATGTGGTCTCGGCAGTCACCATCGCCATCGCGCCGATGACGCTGGTGACGATCTGCTATTTTCCCGTTCTGCATCGCACGCTCATTCCGATGCTGGTGGCGCTCGCCGTGCGCTTCATCAGCTTCGGCGATGTCGGCCATGTCGTCATCACGTGCGTCCTTGTCATTTTCGGATTCCTGCTGAAGCATCTCGCCTCGTCGGTCAACGGCGCGATGCTGAGATCGATCAATCTGCAATCGGACAAAAACGCGCTCATCGAGCAGCTCTTCCGCGCCAAGCGCGACAGCGATGCCGCGCGCGCCCGTGCCGAAGAAGCCAATCGCGCCAAGTCGCATTTCCTCGCCAATATGAGCCACGAGCTGCGCACGCCGCTCAACGCGATCATCGGCTTTTCCGAAGTCATGGCGACCGAGATTTTCGGCCAGCACGCCAAGCCGATCTACAAGGAATACTCCAACGACATCAATCGCTCGGGCCAGCACCTTCTCGGCCTCATCAACGACATTCTCGATCTCTCCCGCATCGAGGCGGGCCGGTTCCAGATTGTCGAGGAAGAAATCGACATCGTGCAGATTGCCGATGAGGGCCGTCATCTGCTCGACATCCGCGCCCAGGCGCAGGGCGTCAAGGTGATCGCCAATTTCGAGCCCGGCCTGCCGACGCTCTACGCCGATGCGCGCGCCATGCGCCAGATCTGGATCAACCTGCTCACCAATGCGATCAAGTTCTCGCCGTCCGGCACGACCGTCACCATGGTCGCGTGCCTCGATCCGACGGGCGATCTGCGTTTCGGCGTCCACGATCAGGGGGCGGGCATTTCGGAAACCGAAATCGGCCGCGTCACCGAAGCCTTCACGCAAGGCGCGGCGGGCATCGCTCAGCCCGGCAAGGGCTCGGGCCTCGGCCTCTCCATCGTCAAAGGTCTGCTCTCATTGCATGGCGGCAGCTTTGAAATCCGCAGCGCGCTCGGCCAGGGCACACAGGCAGAGGCCGTGTTCCCGATGGAGCGCCTGCATCTGGCGCCCGTGGCGGACGGACGGCGCATAGCGGGATAAACGAAGAGGCTGGTCTCGTCCTGCCGCTTCCGTTCGCTCGCCCCGCCCGCGTCAATGTCGCGCCCAAGGCGGATATTCCACCTATTGAACCGGCGCGAGTTCACTTATCATTCAGCCAGTCGGGAGGGGCCGCGTCGTTTCGGGGCCGCGGAAAGCCGTCATGGCATAAAGCCGACACAATCACACATTAGGCCTACTCCCAATCGAGCTTTGGAATGTCGGATTTTAAATTGCGCCCCATCGATCATCGGACAGGCACCAGCCTTCTCGCCCTCTTGCCTCTGGCCTGCCTTCTGGCGGCCTGCGGCCCGAACTATTCCCCCAACACCTATTCAAGCTCTGCCGTGCAGCAGGCCAGCAAGGTCGATTCCGGCATCGTGGTCGGTGTCCGCAAGGTGGCGATCAGCGTCGACTCGACGCTCGCGTCCACGACGGGCGCCGCGGCGGGCGGCATCGCCGGTTCGCAGGTCGCAGAAGGCGCCGTCAGCGCCTTGGGCGCGCTTGGCGGTGCGGTGGTTGGCGGGCTCGGCGGAAACGAGGTCGGCCACAAGGTTCAGGACACGTTCGGCTACGAATATATTGTGCGAAAGCCCAACGGCGATCTCCTTTCGGTGACGCAGAAGGACACGACGCCGCTCAAGATCGGACAGCGTGTGCTGCTCATTCAAGGATCTCAAGCGCGGATCGTGAACGACTATACGGTGCCCGTCGAGACGGACCTCGCCGCGCCCGCAAACAAGCCGCAATCGCCCAACGAGCCTAAGCCCGATTTGTCCAAAACGTCCGACACAAAGACCCCGGACGCCAAGACGACCGACACCAAGACGCCCGACACCAAGACCTCCGACATAAAGACGCCCGACGCTCCGCCCGCCACCGGCGAGACGCCGCCTGCTGTGTCGAACGTCACCCCCGCTCCGGCAGGGATCACCGCCGTGCCCGAGACCCCCGCCGCAACGCCGGAGACCACGGCGCCCGCCGCGACGAATGCACCTGCCTCCTCTCCGGCCCCGTCCGGCACGACCGCTCCGGCTGCGTCATCGACCGCAGCCACGCCGCCCTCTTCCGGCTCGACGGGAACCGCCGCTCCTGCGGCCGCACCGGGCGCGACCACGGCCAACGATCAGGCAGCGGCGCCGAAAACATCGGATGGATCTTCCGGCGGCGGAGAAACGTCGAACGCCACGCCTGCTCCGATTACGCACGGTCCCGGCTCCGCGCATTGAGCTTCGCCTCGCATCGAGATAACGCGCGGTCGCCGGGCGGTCGCGTGACGGCTTGAGCGCGTCGGCGGGGAACTGAATCGCGACTTATCCGTTATCTCATTTGCACGCCATCCGCCCGGCTCGGGGCTGCAACAGGCGGTCGGCCTGCCTCGCCGCAAATCCCTCATCACGCCTGCCACACAATCGAGCTTCAGAATGCCGGAGATCAAATCGCGCCGTCTATTCAGTCCCCGGACCAGTGCGAGCCTTCTCGCGATAATTCCGGTGGCCTGCCTGCTGGCGGGCTGCGGCCCCGATTACTCGCCCGACACCTATTCCAGCAATGCCGTGCAGCAGGCCAGCAAGGTCGATGCGGGCGTCATTACCGGCGTCCGCAAGGTGGCGATCAGCGCCGATGCGACGGTCGGCTCTGCCACGGGCGCGGCGGCGGGCGGCATCGCCGGATCGCAAGCCGCGACCGGCGCCGTCAGCGCGATGGGCGCACTCGGCGGCGCGGTGGCCGGCGGTGTCGCCGGCAATGGTCTCGGCCACAGCATCGACGATACGTTCGGCTATGAATATATCGTGCGTAAACCGAATGGCGATCTTCTGTCGGTGACGCAGAAAGACGAGAAGCCGCTCAGCATCGGCCAGCATGTGCTCATCATTCAGGGCCCTCAGGCGCGCATCGTGAGCGACTACACCGTCCCCGTCGCGGCGGACGCCAAAGCCGCCAAGCCCGCTTCCGTCAAACCGGCAAGCGCGCCGACGGCCGGCGCCGTGCCGCAAAGCGATGCGAAAACACCGCCTACGGACAATGCCTCAACGACACATGGCCCCGGCACGGCGCATTGAACGATCTTCCGCCGTGCCGGAAATTTCGCTTCAGAACCGCATCGCCCATGTCCCCATCAGGGCGTGCCCCTCCGCATCGCCGCCGACGCGCTCCTCGTAGCTGATATCGAGCGAGGAGACCTCGTTGATATCGAACCCTGCGCCGGTGATGAGCGTATCGCCGTCAATCGGTGCGCCCGAGACGGTGAAATCGGTGCCGCCCGCAAAGCGATGCAGGGAGGTGGGCGTGTCCGCGAATGTATGACGCCAGCCGAGTTTTCCTCTCGCCGTCAGATTCACGCCATTGCCGAGGGTGAATTCGCGCCCCGCGCTCACGCCCGCACTCATCGAGATAGCATCGATATGGCTGGCCCCACTGATGAGCGCGGCGGGTCCGCCGGTCTCCGTGAAGCTCTCGGCATCGTTGCGCACATAAGCAAGGCTCGCATAAGGCGACAAGGAAACCGCGTCGAGATCGTATCGCTGCGACAGCTTGCCGAAGACCTGCGCGGTGCCCGACGAATAATCCGCCGATAGCGTATCGACGATACCGGCAAAAGCGACATGGCGGTCGGAGCTGATGTCATGGCGCGTATAGTTTCCGCCGAGCGAGAGCCCCGTGCGACCCCACCGCCTGCCGCCATAAATGCCGATGCCGTAATCGGTGCTGTCCGCGCTGGAATTCAATCCCGCCGTCTCGTTGCGGCTCCGCCCGGCCTGCAGCAACAGCCCTAGCCGCCAGCCGGCCACCGGTCCGTCAAAGCCTGCCGCAAAGCCGCCCGTCGTCGCAGTCGTGCCCGCCACATTGCTGCCGGCCGCGATGCTGTCACGCTTGCCGTAAATCTGGCCCCATAGGCGAGTGCCGAGAGGCGACATGAACGAGGGCACGAATCCCGCATCGATCGACGCGACGCGAGCGTTGCTTTTTATCGACGCATCGCCCGACGCATCGCCCGACGCATCGAGCGCCTCGTCCATGCGGTCGGTCACGACATCGGCGACAAGGCCCGCATCCTGCACATAGCCACCTTCGACTGAGCTGTGGGGCTCTCCCGAAAGTGCGTCGAAAGCCGCAGCCGCCTGATCCGCGTTGAGCCCGAGGACCGCATCGTAAAGCGCGTTGCCAGCGCCGAGCGATTCCACCCCGGCCCCCGTCCCGCTCTGGTTGGGCGTCGTTCCGACGGAGCCGAAGCCGACATCGTTGCGCAGCAGGGTCAGCTCGACAGCGCCGGTTTCATATCTCAACTGCGGCGCGAGAAAAGCCAGATCGGTCGAGACGGAGCGGAACTCGCCAAGGACATTGTTGGCGGTGAGAATTGTATAGACCGTACTCGCGTCATAAGACGTCCCGGTCGCCGCAGCGACACGAACCGTACCGTCCAGCGCCGCCGTGCCCGTCACGGCAATCTTGTCCGTATTGCCCGCCGCATCGACATCGAACGCGTAGATCGAGTTCGGTTCAAAAATCGCATTCGCGGTGGAAAGCGTTTGCGCCGCGCCATTGCCACGCATGTCGATCATGCCGCTATTGGTCAATGTCGTGATACCTGCGAGCGAGCCCGTCACAATGAGGGTGCCGCTATTGTCGAAGGCGCCGTTGATCCGGTTCTCCGCGTTGACGGTGCCGCCATTTGTGAAGGCCCCTGTCCACACGCCTTTATTGTTGATGGTTCCGGCATTGGCGAGCACCGAGCCGTTCCAGATGCCGTCGAGACGGTTTTCGATCGTGCCGTCATTGCCTGTCACATCGCCGTTCCATGTGACGCCGGACCGATTGCTGATGCCGCCCGTATTGCCGGTGATATCGCCCGTCCAGACGCCTGTATAATTTATCACCTTGCCGGCATTTGCCGTGACGTCGCCGTTCCATGCGAAGTCATTGTAGATCGTGACGGCATTGCCTTTGACGTCGCCGATCCAGGTCCCGTAATTGTCGATCAGCGCATGCGTATTGCTGCCGCCGCCATTGGCGATCACGTCGCCGGTCCAGGTGCTGTCCGCATAATTGTAGATGGCGTTGTTGTTGCCGAGAACGTCGCCTTTCCAGGCAGCGCCGTTCTGGTTGACGATCTGGCTGTCGGAGGCGATCACATCGCCGGTCCAGACGGCATCCTCGCCATCGTTGAAGAAAAAGCCGCTATTGCCTTTGACGTCGCCGGTCCAGCTTCCGTAGTTCTGGAGGGTGCCGGTCCCGTTGGTCACATCGCCCGTCCAGCTTCCATCGGCGTCGTTCTCGACCGTTCCGGTATTGCCCAGCACATCGCCGATCCAGACGCCTGCACGATTGACGACGCTGGCTTCATTCGTCACGACGTCGCCCGTCCAGGTACCGCCCATGACCAGAATGCTGTTGCTATTGCTGACGACGTCGCCTTCCCACGATCCGTCGAGCTGGAATATCCAGCCATTGTTGCTGGCGACGTCACCTTTCCAGATGCCGGAATTTTCAATTTGTCCGCCATCCATGGCGGCCACATCGCCGGTCCAGGTGCTGTCCTCCCGGTTGAAGATGACGTTGGTGTTGCCGAGCACATCGCCGTTCCAGGCGGCGCCGTTCTGGTTGGAAATCTGGCTGTCGTTTGTCACCACGTCGCCGGTCCAGACGGCGTCGGCGCCGTCATTGCCGATCCCGCCGATGCTGTTGCTGGCGACGTCGCCGTTCCAGCTTCCGTAATTGTTGACCGTGCCTGTATTGTCGAGCGCATCGTTGACGGTGCCGTCATTGCCGATGTTGCCGTTGTTGGTGAGGCTGCCTCCTTCGCCGATGGTCAGCGTGGCGCCGGTCGCGACATGCAGCGCCGCGCCGTCGGCGACAGTGGCGGAACCGAAAGAGGCCTCGTTATCGCTCGCCCCCGTTCCGATTTCGAGTGTGCCTGCGTTGACCGCGAGCGTTCCGAGCGAAATCTCGCCACCCAGTGTCAGGTTCGCGCCGTCTTCCTTGGTCAGCGTCCCCTCGCCGCTCATCGCTCCGTTGAACGACGTGTCGTTGCCGGTTCTCATCGTCAGCGTCGCGCCGTCGTCGATGCTCACCACCGCATCGTCAGGCAGGGCGTCGTCCACCGCTTCGAGCGTGCCCTCCTCAACCGAGACAGTGCCGGTGAAATCATTGGCGGCATTGGTGAGCACAACCGTTGAATCTCCCGACTTCACGAGATTGCCCGTCCCCGTCAGATAGGCATCGACCGTGGCGGTGTCGCTTGCAGGCGACAGCGCGAAAAGAACCGAAGCCCCGATGGTGCCGCCGGCCGATGTCGCCGCCGCGTCGGTCAAATTATAAGTGTCGATTGTCAGTACGCCGCCCAGATTGCCGCCCGAATGATTGTAGGTCGGCGTCAGGATCGTGAGCTCGCTCACATCGCCGCCCGATTGGGTGAAGGCGCCGCCCGCGCCGACAGTGACGCTACCGGCGCCGCTGAACAGGCCGGCCGTCATGTCGACCGTCGCGGCGTCGAGAGCGCCCGCATCGTCGATCTCGATCTGGCCGCCGCTCAGATTGAGCGTGTCGACCGAATAGGACGAACCGATTGTGGCCTCTCCGTCCGAGACATTCGCCGTGTCCGCGCCTGTCGGGGCGGTCTGCGGATTCCAGTTTGCGGCCGTTCCCCATTGGCCCGAGCCGCCGCCCCAGTCGATCCCGGCGGCATGGGCGCCTTGCGCGCCGACCGACAAGGCGATCCCCGCCACGGCCGTTCGCAGAAGGGTTCGCAGGCGTAAGCCCATGAATTCAGGGCGCACGAAGACGGTGCGGCGGCAATGGCCGCACGCCGAACGACTGACATCTGACATTTTTGGTATTCGTTCCCCTGGACCGCGATCCGCCGCGGTCGCTTTATTGCCGGCGGGCAATAATGTCGTTCATTAGCTATAAATCGCGGACCGCTGGCAAGGTGAATACCAGCATTCCATCGCATTCATTGCTCCGTATTGGAGCAACACGATGAGACACACAAGCATTCGTCGCGATTTGTCAGGCAACGGAGCATTTCTTGGCGGCGACGGAGAGACGTCAATCGACGCGACGCACGCCATCGCCCGCCTCCGCGCTTAAAAACGGCGGCCCGCGCTGCTACAATCGCGACGAATTTCGCGTCAAACGAAAGGGTGAGCCATGGCCATCGCCAAGAACACGATCTGCGTCTGGTACGACAAGGACGCAGAGGAAGCAGCCCGTTTCTACGCCAAAACTTTCCCCGACAGCGCGGTGACAGCCGTCCGCCACGCGCCCGGCGACTATCCCTCCGGCAAGACGGGCGATGTCCTGACCGTCGAATTCACCGTCTGCGGCATTCCTTGCATGGGCCTCAATGGCGGATCCACGTTCAAACAGACTGAAGCCTTCTCCTTCCAGATCGCCACCGACGATCAGGAAGAAACCGACCGCTACTGGAACGCCATCGTCGGCAACGGCGGCACGGAAAGCGCCTGCGGCTGGTGCAAGGACAAATGGGGCGTCTCCTGGCAGATCACCCCGCGCGTGCTGACCGAAGCCATGGCCGCCGGCGGCGCCGAAGCCAAACGCGCATTTGCCGCGATGATGGACATGGGGAAGATCGACGTCGCCGCGATCGAGGCGGCGCGGCGGGGGTGAGGGTTCCGCTGGCCGGAGCCTATGCCGACGACGCGTCTGCCTGGCGGCCCCGCGCCCAGACATCGGCATGGGCCTTCGCAAATTCCTCGAATGTCTTTGGCGGTTTGCCGGTCAGCGTTCTTACCGTGTCCATCGTCCAGTCAGCCAATCCGTCTGCTATGGTCGCATAGCCTGACGCCAGCAATTTCGCGGTTGCTTCGGGGATGCCGCGTTCAATGAAACGCTTTGCCATTTCTTCGGTTGAAATTCTTGTATGCACGATCCGGCGACCGCAAACCTCGCTGATGATTTCGGCAACGCGATCATAGGAAATCGTTTCATCGCCGGTCAGAACATAATCGCGATTGCCCGCTTCCGGCGCCGCCAACACCGCCACCGCCGCCGCTGCAATATCGAAGGCGTCAATGAACGAGACGCGACCCGCGCCGGTATTGGAATAGATCGTGTCTTCATTGCGGATCGATGCGAGATAGGGACCTTCGCTGAAATTCTGCATGAAGGCGGATGGACCCAGCACCGCCCAATCGGAACTATTGTCCCGCAACCACGCATGGACTTGTCCATGGCCGGGGCCACCGGCGGGCAGAAAGGCCATACTCAGCAGCACGAAACGGCTGACGCCCTTTCTCTTTGCCAGCTCCAGAAACTCGATCATGCGTGAGAACGCATCGTTCACCGCCGAGGGCGCCACCAGATAGATCGCAGCAATCCCTTCGAGCGCCACATCCCATGTCGCAGGTCGCTCCCAGTCGAATGGCCGGGGTCCGCTGCGGGAAGCGACGCGATAGGGAATACGCTTTTCCTGAAGCTGCGCAATCAGGGCCTTGCCCGTCTTGCCCGTTCCGCCGGTGACCAGAACCATGTCGCTCATTTGCCGGCGCCTTCCTGTTCGGGGCTGCCGAAGGCGGCTGTCCAGACTTCGCGTCCGCCATTGGCATCCATCGAGGCAATGGGATTCCAGTATTCGCGATAATGGCGGAGCTTCCCCTCCCCGGTCTGAAAGATCGAAACATATCTCTGATGGAGAGGCAGGCTCGTCGCCACGATATGTCCCTTGAGGCCCATCTCCATGCAGACCATCGACGGGTCGAGCATCGGATAGACCTCGTAGTAGTCGACGGTGTCGATCTTCATCTTGCCGACCGCCGCTTTCATATAGTTGAGAATATCCACCTTGCCCTCATAGCGGCTGCGGCGTCCGGGCGGTGCGAAGGGGAATTCAAGCACCCCGTCTTCGGCCCAGAGGTCGCTCCATTCATCCCACTTCCGTTCCGCCAGGAGCATCATGAACTGCTCCGCGATGCGGTTTGTCGCGGCGCGGTCTATCTCTCCAGTATTTGTCATTTCGCCTCTTGTGTTCCTGTCGCGACCGGCGCGTCGGGATCGCCGCCGATCCCTCTCAAACCATTGAACGGCTTGCCGGTTTTCAGTAATTTATGAAGGATCATTCAGCTTTGGAATTCGCATATGGCAAGGACGACCGGAGAGCAGCTAAAGGTGCGGAAAACGCCGCATCAGGCCCGTGCACATGCGACGGTCGACGCCATTTTCGAGGCGACTGTTCAGGTTTTGCTGTCCGATGGTCTGGCGCATCTGACAACGACGCGGGTTGCGGAGCGGGCGGGCGTCTCGGTCGGGACGATGTATCAATATTTTCCGCAAAAACACTCGCTGCTCTTCGCCCTGCTGCAACGGCATATGGACGCCATTTCCGATGAGGTCGCCGCGGCCTGCGCGCGCTGTCATGGCGAAACGATCGAGATCATATCCGACACGCTGGTCGACGCGTTTCTCGACGCCAAAACGCGGGACGTGGAGGCGGCCCGCGCGCTTCATGTCGTCGCCGTCGAGCTTGATACGGATGATCTTGTCGGCGAGTTCGCCCGGCGCAATCAGGCCACGATCCGCGAACTTCTCAACAGCGCCAGCAATGCCTCATTCGACGATCCCGAAGCCATCGCATTGACCTTGAGGGCCACGCTCGCAGGCATGGCGAGAGCGATGATGAGGCGCGGCACGACAGGCCCCGACCTCAACACCCTGCGCCGCGAACTGCAATCCATGTGCCGCGCCTACCTCATCGCCCGCGCGATTTTCGCGAAGGTTGAAGGCTGACAGGCGGTTTCCATCGATGGCCGCTACTTCGTGTGGAGACCAGAGCGCGAAGCGGATGTTCGCGCCTTGCAACATTTCCCGGACCTACTCCGCCCCCGCCCCCATCGCCGCCGCATTCGACAGCCGCCGCACCACCGTCGCCCGGAACACCCAATACTGCACGCCGAATAGAACGAGTTTCGCGCCCATCGCGCCGAAGGCGATGAAGTAGCCCCAGATTGTCGGGCTCATCGTCAGGGCAATGACGATATTGGAAATGCCGAGGCCGAACATCAGCGCCGCCCAGGCATAGCCCCAGCCGTCGATCATGCGGGCGGTGAGGTTCGCGGCCGCGATGGGCGGCAGGTAGCGGCCGATCCAGCCTTTGCGCAGCATCACGAAGCCGATGGCGAAGTGGATGATGCTGGGTTTCACCATCATGAAGCGCGGATCGTGCAGGTAAAGCGTCGCGCTGCCGAAGACGATGACGAGGGCGAGGCTCATCCATTGCATCAGATCGACCTTGCGGCCGCGCGCCTTCTGATACCCGATCTGGCCGATGCCGACGGCGATCGCCGCGCCGGTGGCGATATAGATGTCGCCGATGGCCATGTAGAGCGCGACGAAAAAGATCGTCGACAGCATGTCGTTCAGAAATTCCTTCATGGCCGTCTCCCGTTATTCGGTTTTTCCGCGCGGCAGCAAGGTTTCGAGATGACTGACATAGTCGATGAGCGCCTGCCGCCCTTTCTCCGTCAGCGCGTAGGTCGTTTGCGGTTTGCGCCCGACGAATTTCTTTTCCATCGCGACGTAGCCCGCTTCTTCCAGTTTCCTCAGATGCACGCTCGCATTGCCGTCGGTCGTTTTCGTCGCGTCGCGGATCGTCGTGAAGTCGACACAGGCCCCGCCTGCGAGAAAGGCGACGATGGCGAGGCGCACGCGGCCCTGCAGCACATCGTCTATGGCGCTGTGGTCGAAATCGGCCATGTGTTTATGGGCGCCGGAGCCAGAGCACGAGGCCCGGCAGGAACAGGAGCGCGAGCATGAAGACACCGCCCGCGACGAGTTGCTCGGGTTGGTCGCGCATGATGAAGAGAACAGCCGCCGCCGCCCACCAGCCGAAAGCGAGGCCGCGCAGCCAGCCGATGCCACTCACCGTCCCGCTGACGAAGAAGCACAAGCCCAGCATCGCCGCCGTCACCGTGTCGAACCAATCGGGATGGTGCGTGTCGCTGGAAGCGAGAACCGCGAGCGTCATGGCGGTCAGGCCATAACCGAGCCAGATAGACCTCAGTGTACGGACCATTGGCGAGGACATTACCTGCGTCTCCCGGCGCAAGAGCCTCGGGATCGCGGCGCGCAACGAAAAAACCCAGGCAAGGCCGACCGGCACATACCAGATGAGGCGCGGATCGACCGACCAGAGATGGATCACATGGGCATAAGTGCCGAAATAGCCCGCCGCTATGGCCGCGCCCCAGACCGCGATATCGGCGCTGCGCATCCGGGCATAACTTCGCCCCTCTTCCAGAGCATTTTTGATGAAGGCGATTTCCTCGCGGAGACTGTCCCCGCCCCTGTCGTCGCTCATGGCCTCTCCCGAATGCAATGTACTTTGTAATTTAAAGTACATTGCGTTTCCTGTCAACAGGCAACGGGGAGGCAACCGAACCAGACAACAAACAGGCGTCTGGTTCGGCAACAACCGGCAAGTTTCCGGCAACAAAGGCTAGGCGAAAACCGGCCTCAAGCCGTAGGAATCCAGAAGCTGGAGGCTGAGCCGCGTCGCTTCGGGCGGCGCCACACAGCGTCCCATGACGTCTCTGGAATAGGTCTTGAAGCTCGCAAGTTCGGTCACGGCGGCGGAATCGTCTGTCTCCAAATTGACGAACAGATGGACGAATTCCTCGCCATTGCGAAAGAGCGCATAGGCCACATTGTCCGGCGTCGTGGCCCGAAGTTCGGCGAAGACCGCACGGGACAGGGTTTCGTTTTCTTCAGCGCATCCCGGCTTGGCGGTATAGCGCACCAGTGTCACCCTCTGCATCGTCTCGATCCTTTCATAAGGCGGCGCGCGGGATGCGCACCCATAAAGATCAGGACGCACGGAGAAGCGAAAAGGATTCCACGCGAATAAATTTTCCGGCGGCGAATCCTTTGACAGGTGCTCGACGTCATAAGATCGGGACTCCGTCGTCCGGCGGAGTGAGAGCGAAAGGAATGCGCATGGCGGATGGAAACCTGGAGCCGGAAACCTTCAACAGGTTGATCGCCGAGATGCGTCCGCGCCTGCATCGTTACTGTGCGCGCATGGTCGGCTCCGCCTTCGACGGCGAAGATGTTGTGCAAGAAACGTTGATGAAAGCGGCGGAAGCATTCCCGGCCGCAGGTTCTATCGAGCGACCGGAAAGCTGGCTCTTCCGCATTGCGCATAACGCCGCTCTCGATGCCTTGCGTCGCCGCAAACGGCAATCGGCGATGCGCTCCGATATCGATCTGGCCGGATTGCCCGACGATGACGCCGCTGCCGATAGGCGCGTGGCGGCGGCGGCGAGCCTCGCCACGCTCATGCATCTGCCCGCCGCGCAACGATCAAGCGTCGTGCTGATCGACGTTCTGGGTCATTCGCTTGCCGAGACAGCGGAGATTCTCAGCGCCAGTATTCCTTCCATAAAGGCGTCGCTGCATCGGGCGCGCGAGCATCTGAAGGAACTGGCCGGCGATCCTGAAGGCACCGCGCCTCGTTTCTCCGCCGATGAACGCGACCGGCTGCGCGCTTATGCCGATCAATTCAACGCCAGGAATTTCGATGCCTTGCGCGACCTTCTGGCGGACGACGTGCGGCTCGACCTTGTCAATCGCACGCGTCTGGCGGGTCGCAAAGACGTCTCGGTCTACTTCACTCGCTACGAAGCAGCCTCCGACTGGCACTTTTCACTTGGTCTTGCGGAGGGGCGGCCGGCGCTTTTGGTCAGCGATCCCGCCGACGCGACGAACGCCGCCGGTCATGTCGTGTTGCTCGATTGGGCGAATGGGCGGATCGCGCAAATTCGCGATTTCAAATATGCGCCCTACGTGATGGAGAGTCTGGCGATCTCGCCGCTCTAAAGAAAAAGGCCGCAACTTGCGCTGCGGCCTTTCATTCCGATGCGCGTTTATTTACGCGGCTTGCGAATAACGCTTCAGCTGATGATCGACATTGCCGAACTGCGTGTCGATCATGGTCAGGCGCTTGAAGTAATGGCCGACGCTGAGTTCGTCGGTCATGCCCATGCCGCCGTGAAGCTGCACGGACTGCTGGCCGACGAAACGCCCCGCCTTGCCGATCTGAACCTTCGCGCCCGCCGCCGCTTTCACGCGTTCGGCTTCGTTTTCTTCGAGCTTCAGATTGACCATGTAGGTCATCGAGACGGACTGCTCATAGGCCATGAACATGTCGACCATGCGATGCTGCAGCACCTGGAACTTGCCGATCGGCACGCCGAACTGCTTGCGCGTCTTGCAGTATTCGACGGTGGCTTTGTTCAGCTCTCCCATGCAGCCGACGGCTTCGGCCGACAGCGCGGCGATGGCCTGATCCGTCACCTTCTCGACGAGCGGCAGACCCTTGCCTTCCGCGCCGATCAGCGCATCCGCGCCGACCTTCACGTTTTCAAAGGTGATTTCCGAAGCGCGGCGGCCATCGACGGTCGGATAGTCGCGCGTCGATACTCCGGGTGCGGATTTGTCGACGATGAAGACCGAGACGCCATCGCGGTCGCGCTGGCCGCCCGATGTGCGCGCGGTGACGATCAGCTTCTGCGCCCAGGGCGCGCCAAGCACGACGGCCTTGTAGCCGTTCAACGTATAGCCCGCGCCGTCCTTCTTCGCCGTGGTGACGAGGTCGGCGAGATTGTAGCGACCCTGCGGTTCGGCATAGGCGAAGGCCCAGACGGTCGAGCCGTCAACGATGCCGGGAATGTGCGCATCCTGCTGCGCCTTCGATGCGCCTTCGCGCAGGAAGCCGCCCGCGAGCACAACCGTTTCGACGAAAGGCTCGACGACGAGGTGGCGTCCGAATTCTTCCATCAGGATCATCGTTTCGATGGAGCCGCCGCCGAGGCCGCCCAGCTCTTCGGAGAAAGGCGCGGCGAGCAGACCGAGATCGGCGAACTGCTTCCACATGGCCGGGTTCCAGCCATCGGCCGACTTCACGATCTTGCGGCGCGTGTCGAAATCATATTTGTCGGCGAGCAAGCTCTGCACCGAATTGCGGAGCAGCGTCTGTTCCTCGGTGAACGAAAAATCCATGTCCTACCCTTCCCTGTGTGTCGTGGTTTCTGCGGCGCCGCGGCTCAAAGGCCGAGCACCATTTTTGCGATGATGTTGTGCTGGATCTCGTTCGAGCCGCCATAGATCGACGTCTTGCGCATGTTGAAATAATTCTGGCCCGCGCCGTTCGAGTGGGCGGGACCGGCAATGAAGTCATTGCCCGCCATCTCGCCCGTGGGCACGTTGACGAAGCCGTAATTACCGACGGCTTCAAGCGTCAGTTCGGTGATGCGCTGCTGTATCTCGGTGCCCTTGATCTTCAGGATCGAGGCTTCCGGTCCCGGGCCGCGACCCTTGCTCTCGGCGGCGAGCGTGCGCAGCTCGGTCACTTCAAGCGCGGAGAGATCGATCTCGAGTTCAGCGACCTTGCGCGCGAATTCGTCGGTCTTCAGCAGCGGCTCGCCGTCCATCAGTTCGGCTGTCGCGATCGACTTCAGACGTTCGATGGCTTTCTTGGAGCGCGCGACGCCGGCGATGCCGGAGCGTTCGTTGCCGAGCAGGAACTTCGCATAGGTCCAGCCCTTGTTCTCTTCGCCGATGCGGTTCTCGACCGGCACCTTCACGTCTTCCAGGAAGACTTCGTTCACTTCATGCGCGCCGTCCATCGTGATGATGGGGCGCACCGTGATGCCCGGCGTCTTCATGTCGATCAGCAGGAACGAGATGCCTTCCTGCGGCTTCGATGCCGGATCGGTGCGGACGAGACAGAACATCCAGTCGGCATATTGCGCCAGCGTCGTCCAGATTTTGTGACCGTTGACGATGTAGTTGTCACCGTCGCGCACGGCGCGCGTCTTCAGGCCAGCGAGATCGGAACCGGCGCCCGGCTCCGAATAGCCCTGACACCACCAGTCGTCACCCGAGAGAATGCCGGGCAGGAAGCGCTTCTTCTGTTCGTCATTGCCGTAATTGAAGATCACCGGCCCGACCATGGCGAGGCCGAAGGGCAGCAGCGCCTGCGTCTCGGCGCGCGCATTCTCTTCGTTCCAGATGTAACGCTGGGTGATCGACCAGCCGGTGCCGCCGTATTGCGTCGGCCAATGCGGCACGACCCAGCCCTTCTTGTAGAGAATACGGTGCCACTGGAGGATGTCTTCCTTGGTCATCTCGCCACGCGTGCGGCGCGACTTCAGATCCTTGGGGTAGCTGTCGGCAATGAAAGTGCGGACTTCGTCGCGAAACGCGACTTCCTCCGGCGAAAAATTCATATCCATTGAGTGACCTCCTGATCGGCAGGCCACCGCGCTGGTCAGCGCAGGCAACGATGCCGGGAATGCAATGACGGGCCGGTGCGAAGCCTCTCGCCCAGCCGCTTTATTTGGCGGTGATATTAGCCACGCGGGCGCTTGTTGCAAGGCCGACGGTCGATGAGGAATGAACGGCGCGCTGTGCGCCCATGGACGGCTGGAGCCGGCCTCAAAGCGAATTGACGAAAGCGACGAGGCTGGCGCGTTCCTTTGCGTTCAAGGCCTTAAAGCGCTCGCGGGCCGCTTCGCCCTCCCCGCCGTGCCAAAGGATCGCTTCGGCAACGCCGCGCGCCCGGCCGTCATGCAGCAGCCGGTCATGGTCATTGACGTCGGGAATGAGGCCGATGCCCCAAAGCGGCGGCGTCCGCCATTCCGAACCCGTTGCCTCGAAATCGGGACGGCCATCGGCGAGCTCCGGCCCCATATCGTGTAGCAAGAGGTCGGTGAAGGCGTGGAACGTCTGGTTCGCAAGGCTGATCGGCGAGGCCATCGCGCCGCTCTTCATTGTTGGCGTGTGGCAGGCTGCGCAACCGATTTTGGCGAAGAGATCGCCCCCCGCCATAACTTGCGGATCATGCGAATTGCGCCGCGCAGGCACGGCCAGCGTGCGGCTGTAGAGAATGAGCTTGTCGAGAAATTCGTCGGAGAGTTCCGGCTTGCCGCCATCAATGGCGGCGGCGCAGGCCGTCTGAACGCTGGTGCAGTTCTGTCCCGGATGTATGGTGGTCGACAGGCCGACATCGCCGAAAGCGGCGGCGGTGTCTTGCGCGCGCAATGTGGGTTGATTGGCTTTCCAGCCGAAACGTCCGACGACTTTTTTACCCGTCTCGGGGTCGGGAACCCAGTTCGGACGGCCGGAGACCCCATCGCCGTCGCGGTCGTCGGGGTCGGCATTCTTCAGAATGTCGTCCTCATAAACCGCTTCGAGAAGCCCAAGCCCGAAGACCTGATTGGCGACGCGCGGCGAGACCATGATGTTGTCGCCCAGCGGACCGAATGCCAGATCCGTGATCGTGAAGATCGGCTTTTGCAATTCATAAGCCGTACCGTCGTCATATGCGCCGTGGATCGTTTCCCATTTGAGATTGACCTTGGCTTCGGCGGGCACGCCGAGGATCGATCGGTCGTTGATCTGGTCGCCGTAAGCTGGATGCGGCTTCGGCCCGCCGTTCGCATCCTTGCCGGGAATGGAAATGCGCAGCAGCATCGAGTCGAAAGGCTCGCCAACCGCCAGCGGCGGGCGGCCGCGCCCATCGCGCGTATGGCAGCCCGAGCAGGACACGCGATTGAAGACGGGGCCGAGGCCGTCGAAAGCCAGAACCGAGCCCGGCGCCGTCGTCCAGTTCGTATTGAAGAGGCGATTGCCGAAGAAGAATATCCGCCGCTCTTCATCCGTCAGCACCGCGCCTGAATCCGCAAAAGCCGTGCGGTTGCTCAGCGCCGTCGTGTAATCGCCACCGGGCGGCGACGAGGGGTCCGGCATTTCGACCGCGATGACCGGCGTCGCATGATGCGACTTCAGTTCATGCGCGAGCCAGCCGACCGCAACAACGATAACGGCGGCAATCGTTGCAAGACCCCAAGGCGTCGCCCGTAGCTTCTTCAAGTCTGCCTTACTCTTTCGCGACCGTGATGTTCAGGCCGAGCTTCTTGCCGACTTCGATGATGAGCTTGGCTTCTTCCTGGAGATCGGCGACCGCCGCTTCCATTTTCTTGCGTTCGGCGCTGCCCTTCGGCGTTGCCAGCAGGCGATCGATCGGATGCGGGATGGCCGCAATCGATGCCGTCGTTTTGTTGAACTGGGCCGTCACCTGTTTTTCGAGCGCCGGATCGACGCGCGCGATGAGCGCCTGAATGCCCGAGCCCTTCCAGTCGCCATATTCGCCGAAATAAACATTGGCGATGCTCTGCTGGTCGGCCTTGTAGACGTTGTGCGTGTTGTCGCTGAAGCAGGAGGTTTCGTCTTCCTGATCGCCGCTATCCAGCGCAACCGACATGCGTTCGGTCGACAGTTCCGAACCGGCGAGCGTCGCCATGCCCGTCAGGATGCGTCCGAGCGCGTCGCGCTGATCGAGCGCCACGAAATCCTTCACATAGACCTTGCCATTGTTCATGTCCCACTGGGCCGAAAGCCAGAGCAGGTCTTCGACGATGCCATCGGTGACGGTCGTGAGGTAAAGACGGCGGCGGTCTTTGATGGCGTCGCCCTTCTTGTAATCGGAAGCGGGGCGCGCGCCAGGACCCGTCGCGCTGAGATCCTGGCCCCAGAGCAGAAATTCAACAGCGTGGAAGCCCGTCGTCACGTCGGCTTCGTCGCTGACCTGATCGCGATCGCGGATGCTCTTCTGGCTGATCTTGATCGATGTGTCGTTGATGATGCCCGACTTCGGATCGCCCTTGGTGTAGTCGATGAAAGCTTCGTTGAGCGGCCAAGCGTTCAAGCGGCCTTCCGGGCCTTCGTCGCCTTCCTTGTTTTTCGCAAAGTCGATGGGGCCCTGATAGAAGCGATAAGCTTCCGTGTACGAATAAACGATATGCGCATCGAGCCAGGACTTGCGGGCCGCGGCGAGCGTCTTGTCGTTCGGATTGGCGAGGAAGGCGTTGATCGCCTTCTGCATCGTCACGGACTTTTTGTAGGCCGCGTCATAAGAGCGATGAACGAGATCGGTATAGGAGATGATTTCGGCGGCGGCGCCATAGGTCGGCGCGGCGGCGCCGGCGGCGGCGAAGTTGGAAGGGATCACGCCGGGGCCCGACGCCTGAGCCGGCATTTGGGCGGCAATCATTGCGCTCAGGATTGCTGCTGTCGTGAAAAGCCCTGTTTTCAGCCCTTTTTTCATCGTCTCGCTCCGTTCGCGGAATGGCAGAAGCTGGCCGCCCCAGCGAACCAGTTGCGAACGAATTTCATTTTCATTGGCATCTGTCAAGCGTTCAGCGCGTTCCCAGCTGCTCGCGCGTCGCCATGCCGCTGTGAACGGCGGCGGCGGCCTTCAAAAAGCCGATGGCCAGCGCCGCGCCGGAGCCGTCGTCGAGGCTGATGCCCATGTCGAGCAAAGGGACTTTCCCCAATGCCGCCAAGAGCTTGTCGTGAGGCACCGTGCCCGAGCGATGGGCGGCGAGACAATGGTCCAAAGCGGAGGGTTCGACCTTTTGCAGCACGGCGGCGGCGGTGCAGGCGACGAAGCCGTCGAGCAAAACCGGAATGCGCTGAACGCGGGCGGCGATGATCGCGCCCGCTATGGCGGCAAGCTCTCGGCCGCCTATGCGGCGCATGATTTCGAGCGGGTCTTTAAGCGAATTCGCGTGGAATGCGAGCGCCCGTTCGAGCGTGTCGATATCCGCGGGATCGCTCACCCAGTTCGATGGCTTGTCTCCGAAGAGCGCGCAGGCGACGGCGGCGGCGACCACCGCGTTGCCTCCACTCGTGACGCCGACGCAAAGCAGATCGGCGCCGCCCGCAATCGACTCCATGCCGAAGGCCATCGTCGCGGCGCAGTCTTTTTCCGACAACGCCTCGCCGGTACAGATGTCCGGCGTCGGCATGTCGAGGGCCAGATCGAAAACTTTCAATCCCGCATTCTGCCCCAGCGCCAGTTGATTGACGCCAGCACCACCGGCGGCGAAGAGCTCGACTTCGGCGCGCGTGTCTTGCGCCTGCGGACCGGACGGATTGCGTTTGGCGACGTCGTGAGTCGCCGCGAAGATCGCGACCAGCGGACGGTCGATGGCGGGCTTTGGATTTGCCTGCCAGCGCGCCAGCCATTGCGCGAGGTCTTCGAGACGGCCAAGACTGCCGACGGGCTTTGCCAGTTCGGCGTTGCGTTCGCGGACGGCTTCCGCCGCGTCATCGTCCGGCGGCGGAAGCGTGTCGAGCAGGTCGCGGATGTCGTCGAAGGGCATGCCGGTGAGCGAGCGGGTCATATATTTCTCGGTGTTTTGAGGTTGTTTCCTATACCCTGCCCGTCAACTTTAGAGAACCGGAAACCGCCTTGACGATCCTTTCACCCGCCTCCTCGCCCTGCATCGACGTTTGCCTTCTCGATGCCGACGGCAATTGCACCGGCTGCGCGCGTACAACACGCGAGGTCGCCTGCTGGGGCGCGCTCGATGAGGCGGACCGGCTGGAGATCATGCGAGAGCTTCCGGCGCGCATCGCGGCGATGGGCGACAAGGCGGCTGAACCGGAAGAAGCGCTGGCGCTCATCGAAGCGGTTTTACAACGCGGCGACGCCGCTCTGAAAAGACGGACAAAAGCGTGACGACGACAGAGACACAGGACGCGCGCCGCCCGGATGATTTTCTCGGCCATCCCAGAGGCTTGACGTTTCTCTTCGGCACCGAGATGTGGGAGCGCTTTTCCTATTACGGCATGCGCGCGCTGCTCGTTCTCTACATGGTCAAATATCTGCTGCAACCGGGCCATGCCGAAACCGTCATCGGCTATGGCGCGATGAAGGCGGGACTTGAGGCGCTGTTCGGTCCGCTCGACGTGCAGCCTTTCGCTTCGCAGATCTACGGCTTTTATACCGGCCTTGTTTATCTGACGCCGATTTTGGGCGGACTGATCGCCGACCGCTGGCTCGGGCGGCGGCGCACCATCGTCATCGGCGCGGTGCTGATGGCCATCGGCCATTTCATGATGGCCTTTGAGTCTCTCTTCTTCCTCGCGTTGCTGATGCTCATTCTCGGCAATGGCGCTTTCAAGCCGAACATCTCGTCGCAGGTCGGAACGCTTTATGCGCCCGGCGATGCGCGCCGCGACCGCGCCTATTCGATCTTTTATGTCGGAATCAATCTCGGCGCTTTCCTCGCACCCTTCATCTGCGGCACGCTCGGTGAAAATGTCGGCTGGCATTACGGATTCGGCGCGGCGGGCGTCGGCATGATGATTGGGCTGGCGATCTATCTCTGGGGCACGCGCTCGCTGCCTGTCGATAATGTCCTGAAGCGCGGCGCGGCGCGCGAACCCGCAGAGAAACTGACGCGCGAGGATTGGCGCGCCATTCTCTCGCTGCTGTTGCTCGGCCTGCTCGTCACTTTTTTCTGGGCGACCTATGAGCAGCAGGGCAACACGACCGTGCTCTGGACCGAAGACTATACGGATCGCGCGATCAACCTCTTGTTCTGGAAGGGCGAGATTCCGACGACATGGTTTCTCGCCTTCAACCCCTTCATGATTTTCGCCTTCACGCCGTTCCTCGTCGCGCTCTGGGCGTGGCAGGCCAAACGCGGCAGCGAGCCGTCGGCCATCGTCAAAATGTCGCTCGGCTGTCTCGGCGTGGCGCTCGCCAATCTCGTTCTCGTCGGCGCGGCCTGGAGCACGGGCGACGCGGGCACGGCGGCCAAGGCGAGCGCCTTCTGGCTCATCGCCTATTTCGCCATTCTGACAATGGGCGAACTTTACCTCTCGCCCATCGGCCTTTCCCTCGTCTCCAAGATCGCGCCCGCCTCGATCCTGTCGATGCTGATGGGCGGCTGGTTCCTGACCAATTTCACCGGAAACTTTCTCGCAGGCTATCTCGGCAGCCTCTGGACCGGCATGGACAAGGCCCATTTCTTTTTGATGATCGCCGCGATTGCGGGCGCGGCCTCGGCGGCGATCTGGATTCTCGACCGAGTACTGACGCCCCGCCCCGCCGCGCAGCCCATCAATGCGAGTGCCTGAATGATCTCCGAAGTCCCCTTCTATTTTCTCCGCCACGGCGAGACCGACTGGAACCTCAATCGCCGCGCCCAAGGCCAGATCGACATTCCACTGAACGCCACCGGCATCGCCCAAGCGAAAGCCGCCGCCGAAGTGGTGCGCGGGTTGGGCATCAAGACGATCTGCGCGAGCCCGCTATCGCGCGCCTATGAGACGGCGCGCTTTTCAAGCGAGGCGTCGGGCATTCCGATCACCGTCATCGAAGAGCTGAAGGAATGCGGCCTCGGCGCCGACGAAGGCCGTGCGGGCGGCGCATGGTTCGGCGACTGGCGCGCAGGCACCTATTGCCCGGAGGGAGCCGAAACCTATGCGGGCTTTCTCGACCGCGCGTTGATCGGCGTCAACAAGGCGCTCGAAACGCAAGGCCCGGTGCTGATCGTCGCGCATGGCGGCGTGTTCTGGAGCGTCCAGCATCACGCCGGGCTCGGCATGACGACCAACATCATGAACGGGCAAGTCTGGCGGCACGATCCTCCGAAGGCGGATTGTCCGGGCTGGATTTGCGAAGTGATGGGCGGTTCCGTCTGAACGAACTCGCCGTCAGCCTACGTCTTTTTCGCCGCGCGTATCGAGGGGGTCGCGTTGCAGGATGCGGCCTTCCAATGCGCCGAGCCAGTCGAGGCCGGCGCGGAGGCGGACGACTTCGCCGATGACGATGATTGCCGGGGCCTTGAAGTTGGCGGCGGCGACGTCGGCGGAGGCCGTGCCCAATGTCGTTTCGAGGACTTGCTGATCCTTCAAGGTCGCGTTGCGCACCAGCGCCACGGGCTCGTCGGCGCGGCGACCGTTGGCGATCAGCAGA
>DASYEM010000098.1:0-5418 GCA_036499025.1 Parvibaculum sp.
GGGAAAATCGGTCTTGGAGACAATATCGAAGGAAGGCATGAGGGTCCGCCGCAACGCATCGTTGATGATGCGCCCATTGTAGCGGAGCGAAATCGGAATGTGTAGGGAAGCGGGCGCCTATTGGCGGCGATGAATACCGAGTGCGACCTCGTCGAGTTCCATCTGCTCGACCCGCAACACGTCCTTGCGGTGCTTGCGCTTCCGGTTGTCCTCAATGATCTCGTATTTCTTGAGTTCGCGGAAAGCGCCCGAAAGCTCTTCCTTTGCCGCTTCGATCTGGCGATCAATGTCCTCAATGGAGGTCAGAATGTTCTGACGCCGGCGAATGACCGACTTGGCAAACATCGGATAGGCGAAATGCGCGACATCGGAAATACCGGCCTTCTTCTGTTCGTTCAGAACCTGCGCTTCAAGCTCGCGTTCGCGGGCGCGGAATTCCTGAAGCATCAGCTCGAGCTCGGCAAGCTTGCGGCGTTTTTCATCGACATGGAAACGGTGCAACCGGATAAGAGATTCGCGATTACGCATTGTTCAACTCCTTCGGCGGCATGGGCTGCGAGAGAATGCTCTCAAGCATGGCGTAGCCCGTCGCCATATCGGTCGCTTCGTCTTTGCGTTGGGCGAGAAACCGGTCGAGCGCCGGCTGATAGAAAATCGCTTCATCGACGAGCTGGTCCGAACCTGCACGATAGGCGCCGAGGCGGATCAACTCTTCCATGTCGTCATAGGTCGCTAGGAGCCCGCGCGCCTTGCGGATCAGCGCATTCTCTTCCTCGTTGTTACAGCCCGGCATGGTACGCGAGACGGATTTCAGAATATTGACAGCCGGATAGCGCCCGCGTTCGGCAATCGAGCGTTCCATGACGATATGCCCGTCAAGGATTGAGCGGACGGCGTCAGCGACCGGTTCATTGTGGTCGTCGCCATCGACCAACACCGTGAAAATACCCGTGATCGTGCCCTGCCCCGTTCCGGGTCCGGCACGCTCGAGCAGCTTCGGCAATTCTGCAAAGACGGTCGGCGTATAGCCCTTGCTGGTCGGCGGCTCTCCGGCCGACAAGCCGATTTCACGCTGTGACATCGCAAAGCGCGTCACGCTGTCCATCATGCAAAGCACGTCTTCGCCTTTATCGCGGAAAAATTCGGCGAGAGCGAGAGTGAGATAGGCAGCCTGGCGGCGCATCAGCGCAGCCTCATCCGAGGTCGCCACGACGACGACGGAACGGGCAAGGCCCTCGGGCCCCAAATCGTCTTCCAGAAATTCCTGCACTTCGCGTCCGCGTTCGCCGATCAGGCCGATGACCGCGACGCCGCAAACGGTGTTCCGCGCCAACATCGACAGCAGCACGGATTTGCCGACGCCAGAGCCGGCGAAGATACCCATCCGCTGCCCGCGACAGCAGGTCAGAAATGTATTGAGGGCGCGGACGCCCAGATCGAGTTTGCCTTTGACGCGCTGGCGGGTATGGGCCGGCGGCGGGGCGCTGCGAAGCTTGTAAGGTTGGGGTCCTTGCGCAATCGGGCCCTTGCCGTCGATCGGCTCGCCCATCGCGTTGACGACGCGGCCGAGCCAGGCGCTCGTCGGATAGACATGAGGTTCTTCAGCGCTGACAACTGCCTTGCAGCCGACGCCGATGCCCGACAGCGATCCGAACGGCAGACATAGCGCCCGCCCATCGCGAAAGCCGACGACCTCGCACTCTATATCGTCGCCCGTCCGGCTCGACACGGCGAGGCGCGAGCCGACGCCCATGGCATGCAGCGGACCGGCGATCTCCACCATCAGCCCCTGGATGCTGACCACGCGGCCATAATGTTTGACCTCGGACAGCCCGTCTATTTCCGCCAATAACGCCTGCACGTCTCAAGGCTCCCGCATCTTTTCGCCGGTCCTCAAAGGCCCGGATCGGGAGAAACGACTCTCCCGGCTCAATCCTGCGGTAATCTTGAAGGGAAGGATTTAAGACGGCGTAAACCTTGGCGGCGGAAAACTGTTTACCTGCCTGCGGGCCGGTTCGCCCCTGAAATGGGGGTCGCGCCCATCCTGCGCGCCGTGTTTACGAGAAAAAAAATGGCTCTTAAGCGACTGTTTGACCGATCATATAAAATTTTCTCAAATTTTTTGACTTCGATTAACCTTTGTTAACCAAATCACGTTACCGTCCTCAATGTGGATTTAATTCGGGCTGCAGCGGTGGAAGGGCCACCTAGACCGCAAAGAGGGCACCATGCGAGTTCTGCTCATTGAAGACGATAGTGCAACCGCTCAGAGCATCGAACTGATGCTGAAGTCTGACGGTTTTAATGTGTACACCACCGACCTCGGTGAAGAGGGGGTCGATCTTGGTAAGTTGTACGATTACGACATCATCCTTCTTGATCTGAACTTGCCTGATATGAGCGGCTACGAAGTTCTGAAGTCGCTCCGCCTCGGCAAGATCACAACGCCGATCCTGATCCTTTCGGGCCTCGCGGGCATCGAGAACAAGGTTCGTGGACTTGGCTTCGGCGCCGACGATTACATGACCAAACCCTTCCATAAGGACGAACTCGTCGCGCGTATCCACGCCGTCGTGCGCCGTTCGAAGGGTCATTCGCAATCCGTCATCAACACCGGCAAGCTTACCGTCAACCTCGACACCAAAACGGTCGAAGTGGACTCAAGCCGTGTGCACCTGACGGGCAAGGAATACCAGATGCTGGAGCTCCTCTCGCTCCGCAAGGGCACCACGCTGACCAAGGAGATGTTCCTCAATCATCTCTATGGCGGCATGGACGAGCCGGAACTCAAGATCATCGACGTGTTCATCTGCAAGCTCCGCAAGAAGCTCGCGGCATCCACGGGCGGCGATCACTACATCGAGACCGTGTGGGGACGGGGCTATGTGTTGCGCGATCCCATCGAGGGAAGCATGCCGGTTCAGGCGTCAGCCTGATCCCATCCCGCGCATACAGAACGGGGAAGGGCGTCTCTCAGGAGACGCCCTTTGCGTTTCTATAGTCCCGAAAACAGAAAGACTTACTCTGCTGCTGCGGCGGCTGGATTCGCCTCGACCACGAATTCCTCGCCCTCCATCCGCGCGGCGATCGCATGGCCGAGCGAGCGGGCGACGAGTCCCGTGAAATAAGGCTGTGCGGCGCGTGCATCGAGAAACCGGTCGGCGGCGCGGCCGTTCAGAAAAGTCGCCGTCTCGTCCGGCACCCTTGCCGCCTGCCCCTTCGAGCGCACGCGGATCGTCGGGCTTTTCAAGTCACCCTCGATCGTCAACGCGACATCGCCGCCACGCGGAATCGCCGCGATGCCGATCAGCAGCATATTGAGCGCGAGCTTTACATAGTCCTTGCCGATGGTGGCGTGCGGCGCGTCCCAGTTGAGCTTCGCCTTCTCGCTCCGCATCAGCCCTTCCGCAACCGCCTTTGCATCGCCCAGATCGAGTTCGGCTCCCGCCGCCCCCGCCGCGCCAAAAGCTAAACGTGCAAATTGCAGCTTTGCCGAAGCCTGCGACGCGCTTTTGGTGATGAGGTCCATCGCATGAACCCGCATCTCCGGGTCGTCGTCGTCGGCCAGTACTTCAAGCCCGTTGGTAATCGCACCGACGGGGCTGATGACGTCGTGACAAACGCGGCTGCACAGAAGTGCCGCCAGCTCCAATGCCGAGATTTCTTCCGTTTCGCTCATCTGCTGCCCCAGATCTGCAGAATCCCCCTCAGCCTGATAGCATCGCCCCGCCCGGGACGCCAGCCTGCAAGCCCGTGACCCCACCAAAGCCCGGCTTGACCCACCGGTCGTCCGGTGTTGTTCTCCCGCGCGAACACACGAAGAAAGAGAGATCGATGGTTGCCGATCGCGCTGCCCTGACGGAAGACCTTTGCCGCCTTGCCTTGAAGGCGGGCGCAGTCATCATGATGCACTATCGCAACGGCGTCGAAGCCACGCACAAGGCCGACAAGTCCCCCGTCACCATCGCCGACCAGGACGCCGAGCGCGTCATCCTCGACGGGTTGAAGCTGATCGCGCCGGGCATTCCCGTCGTCTCCGAAGAAGCCGCCTCCGCCGGGCACATCCCCGCCATCGCCGAACGCTTCTTCCTCGTCGATCCACTCGATGGCACGAAAGAATTTCTGAACAAGAACGGCGAATTCACGGTTAACATCGCCCTGATCGAAAACGGCATCCCCGTCGCGGGCGTCGTCTATGCGCCCGCCAAGGAGCGCATGTTCTACGGATCCGGCCCCGGCGAAGCCTATGAACAGGTCATTGCTCCGAATACGGAAGGTTCGCTCGACAGCCCGCAAAAACCGCATCGCATCGCTGTCCGCAAGCCCGCCGAAGACGGCCTCGTCATCATCGCCAGCCGCACCCATCGCGACCAGAAGACCGAGGAATATCTGAACCTCTACCGCGTGAAGGAATTTCTCGCCGCCGGTTCATCGCTGAAATTCTGCCTGATCGCAGCGGGCGAAGCCGATCTTTATCCCCGTCACGGCCGCACCATGGAATGGGACACGGCCGCCGGCCATGCCGTTCTTTCGTCGGCGGGCGGCAGCGTCACCCAGCTCGACGGCATACCGCTTCTCTACGGCAAGACCGAGCGCGGCCTGGACAATCCCTATTTCGTCGCTCGCGGCGGGGCCTGAGCCTTTCCAAAATAAAAACGGCGCTCCTGTGCAGGGAGCGCCGCTTTCCGTGAGACCCGGCTGCCGAGAAGCGCCGAAGTCCGGTGCTGTCGAGGCCACGGACAGACAACTGACCGGTGCGAACTCCGAATTGGCCCCCCGACCCTCGGTGGCCCGCACCGGCCCCCGCTGCCTGGAACATGTGGCGGCGGCGAAGCTGTCTGACGTCTGAAGTGCAATCGCCGTGCCTGCCCGCAACCGGGTGAATTGCGCCGAAATGGTACGTTTAGAGGTGTTTACATATATTATTCACCCATTTATCGCCTCATTTCGCCACCTTTACGCCGCGATAGCCACGCTAGACTCTCTCGACTGAGTCGCGCGCTTGCACTCTTCCCCGCCAGAAGGACACCCGATGTTGAACAAGATGCCGGCCCGCACGCTCCGCAAGCTGCTTTTGGGTACGTTCGCCGGCCTCCTCGTCGCCGCAAGCCCCGCTCTGGCCGCCGACGAAAATCAACAGGCTCCCGCCGTCAAAACCCATTCGTCCAACACCTATAGCGAACAGGAAATCACCATGGAGGCAGGCACCGTCTTTGGCGGTGCGGCCAAAGGCATGGCGGATGCCGTCCACACTGTTTTCCAGAAATACGGCGAGCCCAACGCCTTCATCAAAGGCGAGGAAGCGAGCGGGGCCATCGTCCTCGGCCTGCGCTACGGCTCGGGCACGCTGCACATGAAGACCGGCGCCCAGCAAAAGGTCTTCTGGCAGGGCCCGACCGCCGGTTGGGATTTCGGCGG